>JAOADC010000055.1 GCA_026417515.1 Actinomycetota bacterium | reverse complement strand
GTAGCATCTGCTCCATATTTTTCAATCATTTCTTCCGGACTAACAACATTTCCTTTCGATTTACTCATTTTTGCACCATCTTTAGTAATCATTCCTTGAGTCAAAAGATTGCTGAAAGGCTCAACCTGATCAACAAGTCCTATGTCGTAAAAAAACTTCATAAAGAACCTAGAATAAAGAAGGTGCAGGACAGCATGCTCAATGCCGCCAATATACTGGTCTACCGGCATCCAATACTTTGCCTTTTCAACATCCCATGCTTTATCGTTTTCATCTGGTGATGTATATCTCAAGTAATACCAAGAAGAACATATGAAAGTATCCATCGTATCTGTCTCTCTTTTTGCAGGTCCTTGGCACTTAGGACATCTTGTATTTACAAACTCTTCAACTGAAGCAAGTGGAGAAACACCTTTTATTGTAAAATCGACTTTTTCTGGTTCAGGAAGAATTACTGGTAAATCTTCCTCTGGTACTGGAACAATGCCACAATTCTCACAGTAAATTATTGGAATTGGATTACCCCAATACCTCTGTCGAGATATTAGCCAATCCCTCAATCTGTAAGATACAGCTTTTCTGCCTGCGTTAATACTTTCTAAGTACTCAGTTACTTTTTGAATGCCCTCTTTGCTGCTTATACCATTGAATCTGTCTGAATTAATCATAATGCCGTATTCTTCAAAAGCGCAGCCTAAGTTTCGCACATCAAAATTCGATGGATCTCCTTCAAAATTCTCAGGAGCAATGACTGTTCTTATTGGTAGACCGAACTTCACAGCAAAATCGTAGTCCCTCTGATCATGAGCAGGAACCCCCATAACTGCACCCGTGCCATACTCAGCAAGAACATAGTTAGATACCCATATTGGAATCTCTTCGTTATTTACAGGATTGATCACATGGAATCCTGTAAAAAATCCTTTCTTTTCAAAAGCACCTTCCTCGAGGTCGAGGAATTTTATCTTCTGTCTTTCTTCAATAAGAAGTCTGAGTTGGTCCTCTTTGCCAGACATTTTAGAAAGATCAGTTGCTAAAGGATGTTCAGGAGCAAGGACGAAAAAAGTAACGCCAAACAAGGTGTCAGGTCTTGTAGTAAATACTGTTACTTTTTCTCCTGTTTCCTTAACCTTAAAAACAACCTCAGCTCCTTCACTTTTTCCTATCCAGTTCTTTTGCATTGTTCTTACTTTTAGAGGCCAGCCCTGAAGTAATTCAAGATCTTTGAGCAATCTATCTGCATAATCTGTAATCTTAAGAAACCATTGCTCTAAATTTTTTGTGGTAACCTCAGAATCACATCTCCAGCATTTCCCATTTACAACCTGTTCATTTGCCAACACTGTTTCGCATTTTGGACACCAGTTAACAGGCGATTTTTTTCTGTATGCTAATCCCCTCTCATACATTTTTAAGAAAATCCACTGACCCCATTTGTAATAATCAGGTAAGCAAGTGATGACTTCTCTTTCCCAATCGTAGGAGATGCCAAGCTGTTTTAACTGTTTCCTCATAATTTCAATGTTTGAAAGAGTCCAATCTTTTGGATTTGCACCTTTCTCTATAGCAGCATTTTCTGCTGGTAGTCCAAACGCATCGTAACCAATAGGATGAAGTACATTAAACCCTTTCATTCTGTAGTATCTGGCTATTAAGTCACCAATAGAATAGTTTCTAACATGACCCATATGAAGGGGACCTGAAGGATATGGAAACATCACCAAGACATATTTTTTTGGCTTTTCTGAAAAATCGACTGATCTATAAGGCGGGTTTTTCTGCCATTCCTCCTGCCACTTTTGTTCAATCACTTTATGGTTATATTCATTTGTCATCTGTATTTCACCCCATTGAGAATGAGAATCTAAATTGAGAAATCTATTTTAAATATTGAAGTAAGCAAATTAAAGTGATTAAATATCATAAAAGAAGTTTTAGGAGAAGTGATGTCAAAGAAGCAGTATTTTAGATGTTCAGTCTGCGGAGATTTCCATTATGGCTTGAGGATGCCAACTATCTGCCCAACCTGCGCATCTCAAAATTCCTACATTCTTGTTAACGAGCAGGAAGCAGACATTGTTCTTTTCGAAAAGCAATGTAGGCGTGGAAAAAACGAGTGGCGGGTTGAAGAATTTCTTGGTGTTCTTCGAGAATTTGCATCGCACAACGATTTTATTTTAAATCCAGATCTTGAACATGTTGCTTTCACGATAGAAGGTATATTGAGAAATGAACGTGCAAAAGGACTCAAATACTGCCCCTGTAGAGTACCTTCTGGCAATTTCGAGGCAGATCTTGATCTTCTCTGTCCCTGCAACTTCAAAATTCAGGAAACCTGGATAGATCAAGGACGCTGCTGGTGCGGTCTTTTTGTTGACCCACAAAGATACTCTAAATAATCCTAATCGTGACCAAAAAGATGTTTTCTTAGGTCAGATGCTCTATCCTTATTCCACCTGCTTGCAATCTGAATTATGTGTTCCCTCAATCTAAAATGAGCGGTTCTGCAGCTTGAAGGAACCTCTCCTCTGAGAAGTTGGCTTGTATTTTCAGTAACTTGCATTGTTTCGGTTGAGTCAACTGAAAGGATAAAAAGAATATCAGCAAGAACTTCTTTTAATTCAGAAATCTCCTGTCTAAGATTTTTCAATTCCTCTACTAATTTTTCATTACCTTCAGCGTTTATCATATCCACCTACCTCCTTGATTCAATTTTAAAATTACAAAGAATATTTTTAAAAATAATTGACAGACCGGTCAGTCAGCAATAGTATTTTTCCTTATGCTTGATAGCAAGAGCAAAATCCTAATATCAGCAGAAAATCTTTTTGCAAAGAAAGGTTACGATGCTGTGTCAGTCTTAGAAATCGCTAATGATGCTGGTATTTCTAAAAGCCTTATTTTTCATCATTTTAAGAATAAGCAAAATATTCTTATATCACTTGTCGAGTCCAAATTAAAGATAATAGAAGCAAAGATAAATGAAATCATAGATTCAAAAGAGACGACTGCAAAAAATAAGCTTTACGAATTTGTAAACATCTATATTGAATTATTGATTGAGCATTCAGCGCTATTTAAAATTCTCTTTCGCGAAATTGTGAACGCCAACGAAAATATCAGCAAAGCAATAGTCGCACACAATGCAAGTGTTGCAAATGTCATTAAACAGATCATTCAGACAGGATTAGAAAGTGGCGAAATAAAGAAATCCGTAGATCCTGATTATTTTGCTATTTTGCTACTACTTAGCATGAATTCGCTTGTGGCAGTAGAAACTCTTCAAGGAAGCGACAGCAATAGGCATTTTCATCTCGATGTTAACAAACTAAGAGAAGAACTGATTAAGACCATTGTAAAAGGAGTCGTGTGTGATGATTGAGAAGTTTGCTGGAATTGTTGTTAGGCACAGAAAAGCAGTAATATTTCTCTACCTTGTTGCAGCTTTTTTCAGTGTACTTGGAATTATGAACCTAAATGTTAACTACGATATTTTTTCTTACTTACCTAAGGAGCTCTCGTCAGTTAAAGGTTTTCGAATTCTAATGGATGAGTTTAATCTTGGTAATCTGGTTCAAGTTATTATTCCAACATCAGATATTAAAAAAGTAAAAGACTTCATATCTGAAGCAGAGAAGATCAAGGGAATTCAAAAAATCGACTTCGTTACCGAATTTGTTGATGAACTGACTCCACTTGAGTTCTCGAATGGTGAAATTGTTGATAACTACGTAAAAGATGGATATTCGCTTGTAAGAATTTCATTTGAAGAACCTGCTAGCTCTCCGAAAACTGAAGCGGCCTACAAGCACCTCCTTGCTGTAGCCAAAAAGTACGGAGCAAAAATGGCTGGAACTGTTGCCACTAATTATGATATGAAACGGGAAGTCCAATCCAGTTTAAGCAAGTTTGCTCTTTCCGCAGTGATTTTTGTAAGCATTGTTCTTCTTCTTACATTGCCATCCTTTGTAATACCTCTTACTTTCATTTTTGCTATAGGTATCTCTGCTGTGATAAATATGGGGCTTACCTACTTGATCTCAGGCGAACTATCCTACTTTGCAAGAGTAATTGCCTTTCCACTGCAATTTGCTGTAACAATGGATTATGCCCTTTTTCTCTACCACCGCTTTGAAGAGGAATCTGAAAATCTCGATGAAGAACAGGCTATGGTCAAATCCATTAGCGCAACTTTTAAATCTGTTTTCTCGGCTGCTGCAACGACCATAGCTGGCTTCATTGCGCTTTCATTTATGAAGCTTGGATTCGGAAAGGATATCGGGCTTACGCTTGCAAGAGGGGTTATTATATCTTTAGTTGCCATTGTGACACTTCTACCTGCTTTGATACTTGAACTGAGGAAATTAATAAAAAAGCTTACCCATAAGATATATGTGCCAGATTTTTCAATCCTGGGAAGCTTCTCGGCGCGTCATTCTTTAACTCTGAGCATCCTGGCAGTAGCTTTTCTGATAATCTCCTTTTACTTCTACAATTCAATTGAGTTGAGTTTTAACTTCAAGTCTGGATTGCCAGAGACTGCCCCCTCTCAAAAAGCATCTGAACTTTTGGCAAAGAAATTTGGCACAAAGGCATCAGCCTACATCATATATAACAACGTTGACGAAAAGAAGATATCAAACGATGCTGAGAAAATTAAAAGACTCGACCATGTTGCCAATGTATTTGGCTACGCTACAGTTAAGGACCCTTTAATGCCTGATTTCCTTATACCTAGCGAAGTTAAAGATAAGTTTTTCAAGAATAGATACACCTATACAATGGTCAGTTTTGACCTTGACTCTGATGATAAGAGGCTCCCTCAAGTACTTGAAAACTTAAGTAGAACGGTGGGAGAAAATGGAAAAATTCACCTTACTGGCGAAGTAGCCATGCTTGAAGATCTAAAAAGAGTGACATTCTTAGATATCGATAAGATAAATATTTATTCTATACTTGCCATTTTCGTCATCATAGCAATTGCATTCAGGTCCATATCCTTACCAATCATTCTAGTTGGTGTTATTCAATCTGCTATCTTTTTCAATCAAGGAATCTATGCACTTATTGGAAAGGAAATGACCTTTATAGGAGCTCTGGCTATAGGTGCTATTCAGCTTGGTTCAACTGTCGATTATGCAATACTACTAACTTCTCGATTTGAAGAAGAACTTAAGGCAGGAAATGCAAGGTTAGACGCAATAGTCAAAGCGGTTAAAGAATCTACAAAACCTATTCTTACTTCAGCGCTAACAATGTTCTTTGCAACCATTGGAATGTATCTCTTTGGTAGGATAGGGACCATAAGAGAACTGGGCTTGCTCATATCAAGAGGAGCCATAATAAGCTTCTTTGCAGTTACTGTATTCCTTCCAGCATTGCTTTATCTCTGGCAACCTCTAATTAGAGCAACTTCAATATCCTGGCCAAAAGGAGGAGGAAAATAAAAAATGGAAATCAAATTTTCAAGAAAAGTGTTTGCAGGTCTTTCTTCTCTCATCCTAGCTTTTAGTTGTATTGCAGGTGCATATTCAGCATCCTCAACTGTAGTTAAGAATCCTGAAAGCGTTATAGATGATGAAACCGTCTATGCTCTGCTTACGCCAAGTGGTTCTACCAAGAAGGTTGTTGTGGTCGACTGGCTCAGAGCTGAAGGTAAAGGCAATCTATTGGTAGAAGATGTAAAACCAGAAGGCAAGGTGGAAGTTCTTAAGAACACGCCTGATCCCGAAATTAAAAACGGTATGCTTCTCTTTGAGGTTAAGGCAGACTCGTTCAAGGATGTTTTTTACCAAACAGAAACAAATAAGGAGCTTCCACTTGATATAAAGGTTGAATACAAACTTAATGGAAAAATAATAAGACCTGAAGAAATCGCAGGTAAGAGTGGTAAACTTGAAGTAAAAATAACAATCAAGAACAAACTGAAAAAGAATGTAAAAATCGAGTACGAAGAAGTATCTGGGGCAAGGATAAGAAAAACAAGAGAAATCTATACTCCTTTGTTCGTTGTTGCTTCTTTGAACCTGGATTCTGAAAAATTCAACAATATTAAGGTGAACAGCGGATGGCTGAGTGCCCAGGGATCAAAATTTGCTTTAAATTGGTTTGCTTTTCCTCAAGGTGAAGCTGAAATCGGTTTTGAAGCAGACGCAAGAAACATAGAAATTCCCTCGATTGTACTTAGTGCAATGCCCAGGCTGCCACAGGAAGTTAGCATTGAAATGAAGGATGAATTCAAACAACTTTATGAAGGGCTATCAGGACTTTCAAAACTATCGGACGCTCAGGCAATGATTCTATCTACGTCAGCTTCAAAAATCGACACCTCTCGTTTTTCCAGTTTAACCCAGGCAACTCAGGGATTTGCCAAAATAACAAATGGACTGAATCAGTCATCCAATGGCTTGAATAATCTATCTTTACTGGTTTCAGCACAGATTCAAGTTTTGGATTCAATGATTAAATCGCTTGAGTCAGGTAATTTTGATAATGTTCAAACATTGATTACAGGTCTTTCACAAATAAAAGGTGGTATAGACTCTGTTTCAGCTGCACTTTCACAACTTGGTGTTGTTCTTAACATTCATCAAGGACTTGCAGAACAAGCACTTGAACTTAACGGACTAGCATTAGAAAAAATTAACCAAATTTCTCCTGATGCGACATCGCAAGCTGAATTCGATGAACTGAAAGGAATCCTTGTAAATCAACAAAACCTGCTTAAGACGCTAGTAAGCGGCGGAGAAATTCAACCTGGCCAATCAATTCCATCCCTTGGTTCTATAAACTCAAGTATCGCTCAGATAGAAAACAATCTAACTCTTATTTCAAACCAGTTAGGGATCATCATTCAAAATTCGAACCAGCTTGCTTCTCTTCCAGAGAATTTAGAACAGCTAGAATCATCTCTAAGATCTCTCAGAGATGGTGGATACTTTATGGGTCAGTACCTTCCAGGACTGAAGTCTGTAAAGGATGGGCTCAATCTCTCATCTAAATCACTTAATTTAATGAGTGAAGGAATTTCAAATGCCGCTTCCAAGTTCAAGTTACTGGAAAGCCTACCAGATTCTCTTATACAGTTACGAACTGCTTTGATTACAGTTGCAAAGGGTGGTTATATAAAGGGCAAGAAACTTCCAGGTATTTCTGAAGCTTCGCTTATTTTGAAGAATATGGCAGATGGCATTTCTGCTGGATACTCAAGTGCATCTGAAGGCGAAGCATATCAAAAAGCCCTGAAAGAGGAAAGCACTCGCTACGACACCTTCCTTGGAAGATCTAAGAAAAAAGGATATTCAGGTCGAGTAAGGTTTATCTTGAAACTCGAAGAGGTGAAGAAATAAAAATAAATGGTGGGCGCTAGAGGATTTGAACCTCTGACCCCTTGCGCGTCAAGCAAGTGCTCTCCCCCTGAGCTAAGCGCCCACGATACGAAATTATAGCACAGTTCACTGTGGAGGCGGCGGGCGGATTCGAACCGCCGAATCGGGATTTTGCAGACCCCTGCCTTACCTCTTGGCTACGCCGCCAAGCATCAGTTAAAAAAATAAAGCCGTTTGAAACGGCTGTTTCTTGCTTAAACCTGGAGCGGATGACGGGACTTGAACCCGCGACCTTCACCTTGGCAAGGTGACGCTCTACCAACTGAGCCACATCCGCTCGCGGATATAAATTTTAACAAGGCTTTAATTGCTTTTCAACTTTTCAATTTTCCTAAAATGGTGTTATCGATGTGTTAAAATCAAGTTTAAGATAATCTTAACTAAGACGATAATTAAAACGTATGAGAAGGATCAAAATAAGTAAAATAGCAAATTACGTTATCGTTTACGGTTTTTATGCGTTAATCCTTTTCATATTCAATCTCATAAAGCATATACCATATTCAGCAAACATAATATTCCTTCCGATTGTTCTTGCAGGATTTATGCTTACAACTACCTCTGCAGTTACTGTAGCAATTCTAACTTCTTTCTATCTGCTTATGAGCGCTGGAACTCTTGAAGCGGAAAAAATCATTGGAATTGGTATCCAATCGCTTTCCTTGATCCTTGTTGCTGTCATCTCTGGTGGATTTTCAAACTTCTTTAAATCCAGAGCAATGCAAGAAGCCCTCGAAAAAAGTAAGTTAAAATCATTAAACAAGGTGAGCACCAATTTTATAACATCACTCGAACCTGCAGCTGTCTATGATCAGTTCACCAGAGAGATAAGAAGAATCATGGCTGCAGACGGGGCTCTGCTAATTAAATTGTCTAAGAACGGTGCATTAAAAGTACTTGCTGAGGAAAATGGTTCAGAGTTAGGCTCTAAAAAAAGTCTGACTGCGCTTAAAAGCCTTCTTTCAAAAATTCAATCTGATGAAGTTCTGCAAATAAGTGCTTCTGAATATGGTCTTAACACTTCATTCTCTTCAATCTTCATTTCGCCTGTTGTTAATAACGAGTTTGTTGTTCTTGCTTCTCGCAAACCAAGGAAACTAACTAATGATGAGATAAATCTATTAAAAAACTTCTTGGATGATGCGCACCTGGCTTTAAATGGTGCACATTACTATGCACTTAAAGAAAAACAAGCAAGGCTCATAAATATGATTGCTGATTTAAATAAGTATGTTGCCTCATTGTCAGAAACAGATGAGTTAATCTACGCTTCCTTAAGAAAGATGTCAGAATTCCTTGGATCTGATTACTCTGTGTTTTTGGTCCTGAACGATGGAAGATTGGATGTCATATCTTCATTTGAAAAGCCAGGTTTCAATTTAGATAGTCGAAAACTTCATCTTGAAAGATTACTTCTTTCAAACAGTTTTTTAAGCTTTGTAAAGACTCAAGATAAACCTGTTGTTGCTAGCGCCTTCGAATCGAGAGAAACGCTTCTAAATGAAGTCATAAAAGAGGCAGCATTTTCCTCTGCCGTTTTTCTTCCCTTGATAATAAACGAAAAAATCTATGGTGCGATCGTTGCTTTCTTTAAAAATGAAATTGGAATTGAAAATGAAAACAGCATTCTCGATTCGCTTTCTGCTGAAATTTCCATGGTGTTTTACAACTCACGCCTTTTAGCCCAGATAAAAAACCTTACTCTTAAAACAGTCGAATCTATCGCTGCAGCCTTCGATGCTGCCAATCAATATACGAAAGGGCACTCACAAAGAGTAGCTAAATATTCAACTGAAATAGCAAAGGAACTCGGCTTAAACTTCAAGGAAATTCGGGAAGTTCAATACGCTGCCTTTCTTCATGATATGGGAAGGATCTTCGTAAATGACGAGATTCTTAATGCCCCTCGAAAACTAACCAGGGATGAACTCGAGGTGGTGAAGAAAATACCTGCGATCAGCTCAAAGATTTTTGAGAAGATAAACTTCTTTTCAAACATAATTCCCATTATTTATCACCACAAAGAACACTACGATGGTACTGGCTATCCATCTGCACTTAAAGGAGAGGAGATCCCTCTTGGATCAAGAATCATTCATGTTGCTGAGTCATTTGTAGCAATGACGTCTGATCGTCCACATAGACCTGCTATGGGTATAGGTGAAGCAGTTCAGGAAATCCAGAGAAACAGCGGAAAGCAGTTTGATCCTCAAGTTGTGAATGCTCTTATAAAAGTTTTAAAAAGAGAGTATCCAACCCTATTTGTTGATGTCGTTGTTTAAGACTTCTTCTCTCTCTTGCTCAGTGACTTTATAGTGTCTCTTGCTTTCTTTTCAATGTCTTCAGTGATATTCTTTGCCTTTTGCGTGCTTGCTATTTCCTCTTCCCAAGTAATAATTGAATGGAAGAAGATGTTATCTCCTTCTTGAAGACCACGGCTTATTTCAGTTACGTGAACGCTGCTTGCTTTGAATTGTTCGAGCGCATATTCAACAGCGATTTCAGGTTTAGCATCCTTGCCGCAAGTGTAGATATCCAGAGCAACATAGCCTACTTCAGGCCAGGTATGAACAGATAAATGAGATTCCGATATCACAACAACACCTGAAACGCCATGTGGTTGAAATCTATGGAAGGAAATTGACCAAATTTGCACACCTGCAAGCTCAGCAGCTTTAACTAAAATATCTTCAACTTTGGATACACTTGAAATGATCTCAGGATCGCAACCTGAAGCTTCAACAATGTAGTGTTGTCCTAAGGTGTCCATTCCCTATCACCATCCAATCTAAAATCAAGAAAGATAAAACAAGCATTTAATTATAATCAGAACGAGAAGCTTGTCAAAATATTTTATTTTCTTATCTTATTAAAAATGATTGTAAAATACTTTAAGCAAGATTGAATAGGTGGTGCGCGATGGAAGAGAACAGACTTCCCTCTGTAGTGATTTTCAGGCTAGCAGAGTATCATTGTCTACTATCTGAAATTATGAAAAACACAAATACGAATTTAATCACCTCAAAAGAAATTGCAAACTTTCTCGGGCTCAGTGAAGAAGTTGTAAGGAAGGATTTAAGCTACATCCCTTATGATACAGGAACACCAGGTGTCGGATACGATGTCAGAAAACTATACGATTCGATTTCAAAAATTCTGCACATTGATAAGGTTCATCGCACTGCCCTAATTGGTAGCATTCAAACCTGGCGTGGGATTTTTAACTTCTTTGATCCACGAAAGTACGGATTTCTACCTGTTGTCATATTTTCTGAAATGCCCGCCGACGAAGGTGAGTATTTCGATTCAATAATGGTTAGATCCATTGAGCAGATATCAGAAGAAACCTTGAAAGATATAAAGATAGCAATAATTGCAACTGACCCTACGTGGGTTAAGCATGCTGCTAAGGTATGTATTGAAGCAGGTATAAAGGGCATATTAAACTTGACACCAACCGTGCTTGAAGAAATTCCAGAGAGTGTTTATGTTTCTCAGGTTCTCCTGCCGTGTGAAATTAAGTTAGTTACCTACCACATTATGGAAAACATCTACATAAATTCAGGATCGAGGTTGAAAAAGGATATCGGAAAGCGTGCAGCAAGCAAAAGAAAGAAAAACGCTTAGAATCTTATAAAAATGGTGTCGGAGGTGGGATTTGAACCCACACGCTCTTGCGAGCACTGCCCCCTCAAGACAGCGCGTCTGCCAGTTCCGCCACTCCGACACAAGACTCAGCAGAACAAAATTGTAAAAAAATTAGCATAAAAAATCAATTGTTAAGTATTCTCAGGATAAAAGCATGCAACCGAATGACCACTTGAAACTTCAACTAGTTTAGGCTCTTCTTTGGCGCATCTTTCTTTTGCCTTATAACATCTTGTATGGAAACGGCATCCAGATGGTGGATTGATAGGGCTTGGAAGGTCGCCCTTTAAAATTATCCTTTTTCTGTTTCTTTCTTTTTCTGGATCTGGAATTGGAATTGCTGAAAGCAGAGCAACTGTATATGGATGATGTGGTTTTTCATAAATTTCCTTCTTATCTGCAATTTCCACTATTCTTCCTAGATACATAACAGCGACACGGTCGCTTATGTGCCTCACAACGCTTAAATCGTGAGAAATGAAAATATAGGTAAGCTTATAGGTGTCCTGAAGTTCTTCTAACAGGTTGATTATCTGAGCCTGAATTGAAACATCCAGTGCAGAAACAGGCTCGTCGCAGACGATTAGTTTTGGTCTCAATGCTATGGTCCTACCTATGCTTATTCTTTGTCTCTGACCACCAGAAAACTCATGGGGATACCTAAACTTATGTTCTGGATTTAAACCAACAGACTCCATTATTTCATCAACGATTTTTTCTCTTTCATCTCGAGAATAACCATGGACAATCAATGGCTCCTCTATAATCTGCTTTACCTTCATTCGAGGATTAAGGCTGGCATATGGATCCTGGAAGATAATCTGTGCTTGCCTTCTGAAATCTTTAAGCACCTTACCTCTTATCTTAGCGATATCCTTACCATCAAATATGATGCTTCCTTCAGTTGGCTGATAGAGTTTAAGTATGGTCCTTCCTAGCGTCGTTTTACCACAACCTGATTCTCCAACTAAACCAATTGTTTCGCCTGGATATACCTCTAAATCGACACCGTCGACAGCCTTTAAATATTTCCTTCTTTCGAACAGTTTTTTCTTCTTTACTGGAAAGTACTTTTTAAGATTTTTAACTTTAAGAATGGGTTCCAACCTTGCCTCCGTTAAATTCCAGTTCAGCTGCGAAATGACAATAAGAGTAATGATTCGTGCCCACCTTAAGCAATTCAGGAACTTTCTTTTTACAAATGTCTTTAGCAAGTTCACATCTTGGATGAAAAGGACAGCCTTGAGGTAGTCTTATCAAACTTGGTGGATTGCCTTTAATAGGTTGAAGACGTTTCTGGTCAACATCTAATCTTGGCAGTGACCTCATCAAACTGTATGTATAAGGGTTTCTTGATTTATAAAATATATCCTCAACGCTTCCACGCTCAAAAATTCTTCCTGCGTACATTACAATGACTTCATCGCTCATCTCAGCAACAACACCTAAATCGTGGGTAATAAGAATTATGGAAGAGTTGAATTCCTCCTTTAGTCTGTTCATTAAATCAAGAATCTGTGCCTGAACTGTCACATCAAGAGCAGTTGTAGGCTCGTCAGCAATCAGTATGTCTGGATCGTTTATTAGCGCCATGGCAATCATTACTCTTTGGCGCATACCACCCGAAAATTCATGGGGGTAACGATTTATAGCCTCTTCTGCATCGGGAATACCAACTTCTTTAAGTATCTTTACAGCCATATCAAGTGCTTCTTTTTTAGAAACTTTCTTATGAACCCTTACCGCTTCAACAAGCTGAAAACCTATCTTAAATACTGGGTTTAAGGATGTCATTGGGTCCTGAAAGACCATTGATATTCTGTTACCACGAATCGATTGCATTTCAGATTCATTTGCTTGAGTTATATCCTTCCCATCGAAGTAAATTTTTCCTTCAACTATTCTCCCAGGGTAAGGAATTAATTTCATAATAGAAAGAGACATCACTGATTTCCCTGAGCCTGATTCGCCAACAATACCAAGCACCTTTCCTCTTTCAAGTTCAAAACTCACACCATCAACAGCCTTGACAAGACCTTCTTCTGTGAAGAAATGTGTTTTTAGGTTTTCTACTTTTAGGATCGCCATTAGATCTTCAACCTCGGGTCTATAGCATCTCTTAATCCATTACCAAGTAAGATAAATCCAAGAACCGTTAAGGCTATGGCTAGACCTGGATAGATAGTCATCCACGGAGCAGTTGATATATAGTTTCTTGCATCAGAAAGCATTAGTCCCCAGCTTGGATACGGAGGCTGAACACCTATACCAAGGAAAGAAAGTGCTGCCTCTGCAAGTATTGCATATCCAGAGTTCAATGCTGCACCAACTATCACAGGCGCTATTACATTTGGCATAATGTGTTTAAACATTATTCTTCCTGGTGATGCACCCATAGCAACAGCTGCAAGCACATACTCCTGTTCCTTTGCAGAAAGAACCGAACCTCTGGTAACGCGCGCAAACCAGGCCCAGTTAATAATACCAATTGCAATAAATACATTTATCATTCCCGGACCAAGGATGGTCATAATTGCAATTGCAAAAAGAAGGAAAGGAAAAGAATAGGTTATGTCAACCAAACGCATTATTAAGGCATCTACCCAACCACCAAAATAACCAGAGATCAAACCTAATGTAACTCCAATGATTACTGAAATGGCTACAGCAATTATGCCTACTTCAAGACTGACACGAGAACCATAGATAATTCTTGAAAATATATCTCTACCAAGTATGTCTGTACCCAAAAGGTGTTTTGAAGATGGTGGTTTTAGTGATTCTGAGTAATTAACCTCATCGTATTTGTAAGGTGCAATGAAAGGTGCAAAAAGAGCAACAAAAATTAAGATGACTACAATAATAAGACCAAAAACTGCTGTTTTATTCTTCTTGAAGCGATTTAGTATTTGCCTGTTTGGCGAAATAAGAGCCTTCTCTTCGAGTTTTTCAATTTCTTCAATAACTTCGAGTTCTTTGGGTTCCAAATTCCTAAGCCTCCAACCTTATCCTCGGATCGAGAATGGCGTAAAGTATGTCAACAATAAAATTCACAAGAACGAAAACTATGGCAAGGAAAAGAGTGCCACCGAGAACAACCGGTGCATCTCGCATAAGTATCGCCTGATAAATAGTGCGTCCAATTCCCGGCCAAGCAAATACAGTTTCTGTAAGTACTGCTCCTCCCATAAGAGAGGCGAGATCTAAACCAATTACTGTAACAACTGGAATCATAGCATTCCTTAATATATGAACGAATATGACACGCCATTTAGGAAGACCCTTAGCATACGCAGTATTTACAAAATCCATTGAACTTACTTCCAAGAAACTTGAACGTGTCATCAATGCTACAAGTGCTGTGGATCCCGTTGCGAGTGCGATTGAAGGAAGAATAAGGTGCGCTAGTGTGCCATATCCTGATATTGGCAGTAACCCTAATTTCAGACCAAACCAATATTGAAGCAACATTCCCAACCAGTAAATTGGTATTGCAGACGCTGCAAGAGCTGAAACCGTAATCAAAGAGTCTATAAATGAGTATTTTTTTACGGCTGATATAACTCCTGCGATTATGCCAAGAATTGCTTCAATTAACACAGCAACAATTGCCAGTTGAGCTGTTTTAGGGGCGGCGTCTAAAAGTATCTCGATTACTGGCCTTTTATAACGGTAGCTCGTACCAAAATCAAAGTGGACGACCTTCCACATATAATTTAAATACTGCTTGTACCAAGGGAGATCGAGTCCCAATTCATGCCTGATTGCTCTAAGCATTTCAGGTGTTGCATTTTTTCCAGCGATCATTCTGGCCGGATCGCCAGGTACAAGATACAATAGCATAAAAGTAATGAAAGTAATACCTATAATCACTGGTATCAATTGGCCTAATCTTTTTATGATAAATCTAACCAGGGCTGACCACCTACTATTTTTTTATAATTCAAAAACAAAACAAGATTTTATACAAACTGATTGATTTGTAAATACATCAATTGAAGGTTGCCGCTGCTTTGAAAGCAGCGGCAACCTATTTTTACTCTTACTTCTTAGCAAGCCAAATCTGCTCGAATGGCACAAGGCCCATAGCAGAGATATGGTAGTTCTTCACATCAGGCTGTACAACACGTGCAAACTGGTAGAAATAGATTGGAACAAGTGGTGCGTCTTCAAGGATTTTCTTCTCAGCCTGTCTGTAGAGTTCGTGTCTCTTCTCTTCGTTGGTTTCCTTTCTTGCTTCTTCGAGAAGTTTATCGACTTCTGGATTGGAGTAGAAAGTCATATTGTTATTGCCTTTTTCTGATGAGTGGAATAGAGGATAGAGGAAGTTATCCATAGATGGATAATCAGCAATCCAACCCATACGGAAGAAATCACATTCTCCCTTCATAACCTTGTCAAGGAAAGTACCCCATTCAAGGTTGGTTAATTTTACATTGATTCCAACTTTCTTGTAGCCAGCCTGTGCTGCTTCAGCAATCTTTTGATGGCCTTCTGAAGTGTTGTACCAGAGTGTTATTTCCTTAGGTTTGCTTGATTTTTCCCAGTATTCCTTGGCTTTTGCTTCATCGTATTTATATGGAGACTGACCTTCGACGTATCCTGGAATACCCTTTGGAACTATTCCAGTTGCTGGTATTGGCAGTCCTTCCATTACGGTATTTATGATTGCATCTCTGTCAGTAGCATACTCGATTGCAAGTCTTAGGTTTTTATCTTTAGCAAAAACACCTTTTTCCATATTGAAACCGTAGTAGTAGATTGCAAGTTCTGGACCAATCTTTACCATAGGTCCATAGTTAGGATCCTCTTTTGTTGCTTTAAGCTGGCCAGTAGGAATAGCACAATCATGAAGGTTTCCAGCTTTGAACTCCATAAAGGCGGTGTTTTCGTCTTCGAAGACGCGGAAGACGACTTTATCAAGATATGGTTCCTCGCCCCAGTAATCAGTATTTCTTTCAATTACAACTTCCTGATTGTGTTTCCAGCTAACAAACTTAAATGGACCTGTTCCAATTGGGGTTTCCCAAACCTTTTTCTCTTTTACAGCCTTCTCTGCTTCTTCTACTGGATATGCTGAAGCAACTGGGTGTCCAAGGGTTTGGATAAATTCAGCAAAAGGATACTTGAGTGTAACTTCAAGTGTGTAGTCATCAATGGCTTTTACACCTGAAAGTTCTTTTGCCTTCCCTTCCTGCATCTCATCGTAACCCTTGATAGGAGCTAGAATATAGGCGACTTCGGATTGGGTTTCTTTAGCACAGGCACGTTCCCAAGCTTTTTTGAAATCTGATGCTTTCAGTTCCTTGCCATTATGGAACTTTACACCTTTGCGGATTTTGAATGTAAAAACAGTCGCATCCTTGTTTACTTCCCAACTTTCTGCAAGAGCAGGCTTTACTTCAAGAGTCTTTGGATCGTATTTGACTAGTCCTTCAAATATCATTACGCCAACCCTGAATCCTTCTGATTCAGAAATATGAGCCGGGTCAAGGGAAACAGGATCTGCGTAAAGAGGATGGTTGTACGTTCCACCCTTCATAGGTTTATCGGATATTATTTTTTCAGTTTTTTCTCCTTCTGATTTCTTTGTACACCCGGCCAAGAAGGATGCTGAAAAAATAAGGACAGCCGCTAGAGTCAATAAAAATAAATTTCTTTTCAATTTAGCACCTCCTATATATGGATTTAAAAAAATCTTA
>JAOADC010000039.1 GCA_026417515.1 Actinomycetota bacterium | reverse complement strand
ACATCAAGAGCAGAAAACAGACTTCTTCTTAGATTCGATAACGCAGACTTTAGACTTACACCAAAAGCAAGAGAGATAGGACTTATCTCAGATGAACAGTGGGAAGTATTTGAAAGGAAGAAGAGAAGGGTTGAGGAGATTTTAGATCTTCTGAAAGAAGCAAGGTTGGAACCAGGAGAGTTCAACGAATTCGCTGCCCTTGTTGGTTTACCTGAGATTGCAGAGAAAATTGCTGTTATAAGTTATTTGAAGCGTCCTGAAGTTAATCTATCAGCAATCTATGAATTCTTACATTCAAGAATTGGTTTGCCCCAGGTTGAAATCGATGAGGAAGAGATTTTTGATAACGTAGATGCCGAAGTCAAATATGAAGGGTACCTTGATAGGCAGAGGCGACTTTCTGAAACTTTAAAAAGAGTTCAGAGCATGCAGATTCCTGAGGACCTGGACTATGGAAAAGTCCCAAGTCTCAGTTTTAGATCAAGAGCAATACTTGAGCACTACAGGCCGAGGACTATTGAGGAAGCAGTTAATCTGCCAAACGTAGCCTATGCTGACATTCTTAATTTGATATCTTATATTGAAGTTTTTGGCAGGGATAAGAACAAGCAGGTTGACGCTGTTTAGGAGAGATTGTGATAAGACATTCTGGACACAAAGAAACACATCAAATTTTGGATCCAAACGAGATTAAGAAAATTATTGAAAACATTCTTCTCAACTATGGCTTTAATAAGGATGGAGTGCAACCTATTTTAAGAAGCATAGAAAAGCACGTATCCCTTCTTCAAGCCTGGAACAGGGTGCACAATTTAACTGCTTTAAAAAGCGAAGAAGAAGTTTATCTGAAACTTGTTATTGACTCGCTCCTTTTTCTTAAACTCTTAAAAAAAGAACCGATGCTTTCTAAGAATATAAATCAAGTAGCCGACTTTGGTTCTGGTGCAGGATTTCCTGGAATAGTATTGGCAATTTGTTTAAAAGGTGTAAATTTCACCCTTATTGAATCCAATAAAAAGAAGAGTGCATTCTTGAAATATTTGATTGCTGAACTCAATTTAAGAAATGTAGTTGTTTATTCTGATAGGGCTGAAAAATACTCTTATGGAATCAAAGCTGGAACCAAATGTCCATTCGACGCCGTGCTTTCGAAAGCAGCAGCAAGTCTTCCAGCGCTCATAAAAATTACCAGAAACCTGATTAAAGAAGGAGGCATTTTAGTTGTTTGGAGCAAAAGAAAGGAAGCGAATGAGCTTCAAGATGATTTTAAGATTTATGAAGAAAATGAAGGGATTAGATTAAAAAAGCGAGTTAATATACTGAACGAAGACATTTATCCAGCGAAATTAGATACAGAGTTCTTAATATTTGAGAAAATATTTTAATACAAGAAGCGAGGTTAGCAGTGGTTATAGCTATTGTAAATCAAAAAGGTGGAGTTGGTAAATCAACAACAACAGTTAACTTAGGAACTGGAATTGCCGACATAGGATATAGAGTTGCAATCATTGACCTTGATCCTCAGTCAAACACAACCAGTTCTTTGCTTGGCAAGCCACCTATGGATGGACCAACGGTTTACGATGTCTTAGACGACTGGAAAAATGCAACCAATGCCTTAGTAAGAACAGAAGTCGAAAATCTTTTCTTGATGCCTTCAAACATCAACCTGGCAGGGGCAGAAATTGAATTAGTGAGTGCAATATCCAGAGAAACGAGACTTAAGAGAGCAGTTGATAGCATAAGAAACGATTTTGATTTTATCTTTGTGGATTGCCCACCTTCTCTGGGACTCCTCACTTTAAATGCCATGGCAGCTGCAGATAACCTGATTGTTCCTATTCAGTGTGAGTATTTTGCGTTAGAGGGGCTGAGTAAACTTATGGAAACTTATGAGATAGTTAAGGAAAATTTGAATCCAAACCTTAAGATACTCGGTTTTCTTTTAACTATGTATGACACGAGAACAAGGTTAAGTCTCGAAGTTGCTGAAGAAGTGCGTAAATACTTTGGAGATAAGGTATTTAAAACAATCATACCCAGAAGTGTGAGAATCTCAGAAGCGCCAGGTTTTTCGATGCCAATTCAAAAGTTTGCTCCGAACTCAAAGGGTGCCATAGCATACAATGAATTAGCAAAGGAAGTGGTCGAGCGTGCCCAAAAGAGCATTGGGTAAGGGTTTAAGTGCTTTAATACCTTCGCTTCAAGGAAACGAAAAGCATCAGATAGTTGAAGTTGATGTTGAATCTTTAAAACCTAACCCTTATCAGCCAAGGACTGAAGTTGACGAGGAATCCTTAGATAATCTGGCAGAATCAATCAAGAAACATGGTTTGATTCAGCCAATTGTCGTTAGGCAGAAAGAAGATTTCTATGAAATTGTGGCTGGTGAGAGAAGATATAGAGCAGCCATCAAAGCTAACCTTAAAAAGGTTCCTGTTATAGTCAAAAATGTTGGAGACGAAGAAAGCGCTCTTGTTGCTCTGGTTGAGAACCTTCAAAGAGAAAACCTTAATCCTCTTGAGGAAGCAGTGGCATTTAAGAACTTGCAGGAAAAATTCAATCTCACTCAGGAACAGATTGCTGAAAAGATTGGACTTTCAAGATCTGCTGTTGCAAACACTTTAAGAATTCTTTCGTTACCTGATGAGATCAAAAGAATGATCATCAAAAAAGAAATTTCAAGAGGGCATGCAGTCGCGTTGTCAGGTCTTCCATCAGAAAGTTTACAGATAGAAGCTGCAAAATCCATAGTAAAAAACTCACTTTCAGTAAGGGAAGCAGAAAGGCTTGTTAATTTGCTGAAAAGCCAGAAATTGGGATCAAGAAAAGTCAGAAACGATATTTCCACTGATTTAAAAAGCCTCGAAGAAGAGATAACGCGCCGTACTGAACTAAAAACAAGAATAAAGATTAAAAAGTCAAAGATAGAAATAGTTCTTTCTGCTGGAACGATTGATGAAGTAAATTCCTTCATAAGCAAACTGGGAGGATAGCGTTGATTGTTAATTGGCAAAGCAGAAAATTGTTCTATTCCTTCATTTTGCTATTATTTTTTACTTCTTTTTTTCTCATCTTTAAATCAACTTCAGCTTTTACACAAGAAAAATCGAGAATTGCAGTAATTTTTTTGACTGACTACTGCTCTCTCTCTGAACTTAGAGAGATAAGGAATCTGGATTCGTTAGAACGAGAATTTGATGGTGCCATTGTTTCCTACCGATCTGGTGCACCACTTTATAATCAAGAAGTATCTTCTGTTTATGCTTCTTTAAACGCAGGCGATCGGATTCATCTTCCTGAAAACTTGATAAGCGGTATTGGTAATGCAGAAGAGGAAACAAGCGACAGCAGTGCTACTTATGGAAGAATTTACAGATGGCTGATAGGCAAAGATTATCGAGATAGGATTTTGTTTCCTGGAATCAATGCAGCCAACAATTTCCTGGAATCTCAGAATTCTCTCAAGTTAGGCAAATTCGGCGATCTTCTCAAAAGTGCAGGAATTGGTAGATATGTTTTTGGAAATGCAGACCTTGAATATAGACAACCTGACCGAGGCTTTGCTTTGTTCCTTACAGACAGTCAGGGAGTTATTGGAAAGGGCGATGTGAGTAAGGATTTGTTGAAAAAAGATATGGATTTTCCCTATGGTTTGGCTGCAGATTATGATGAAATTTATCGTCGTGTTAAAGAGACGATTAAGCAAACAAAGTTAAGAAGAAAATCTGCTGTTGTTCTTGTTTATCCAGGCGATATAAAAAGGATTGAGATTTTTCAGACAAGTTACAATAAGGAACGATTTCAAAGAATAAAAAAAGAAACCATTGAAAAAAACATAGATCTATTGTTAAGAATTGCAAGAGAACTATCCAGAGATGATTTGATTGTTTTTAGTTCTGTTTCTCCAAATGTAAAAGACCTAAAGGCAGGTTCTGTCAGCGGCTTTATCTTTGTGAGAGGTGATAACTACTCTGGTGGAAGATTTCTAACCTCGCAGACGACAAAGAAGGAAGGCTGTGTTTTTCTGAATGACGTTTCCTATACGCTTGCAAGATATCTTGGTTTGAGCACAGAAGACCTCAAGGGAAATCGCATAGAAACCACAGATAAAAAACTTGAAATTGATGAACTGTTAAGAATCCATGACGAACTTTTAAATGTTGATAAATTTAGAGCCCCTGTTCTTAAATTCTATGTTTTTCTTATCGTCGCAGCACTTTTTGCTGCTGTACTGAACTTGATGTTAAAGTCGATTACGGGAATAATGAAGATTACGAAAATTCTTGTATATTCATCTGCTGTTTTTCCAATATATATGTTTATTCTCGGTCCTTTCATTGCTAAGCAGCCAGTGCTGTTTCTTTTCCTTCTATTTCTCTTATCTTTTTCAACGGGAATTGTTTTAGGTGCCCTTAGACTTAGGGCGCCGATTGCTGTTGCATACCTACTTAGCGCTTTTACAGCACTGATTGCTTTTGATGCACCTTTTTCGTTTTTCAACAGGTTCTCCATACTCGGATACTCTTTCAATACAGGAGCAAGGTTTTATGGTATAGGAAATGAACATATGGGAATTTACGCTGCTGGTGTTTACCTGATTCTCTCAGTTCTTGATGAAAAATATAAGCGCAATAAGGAGAAAGGAAAAGATGGACGTTTCTTGAGATTTCTTGCTCATGCTGCCATAATATTTGCCTCCTTTCTCTGGATGCTTCTTCCTTTTGCTGGTGCAAACGTAGGTGGCGCAATTGCTGTGCTTTTTGGTGCCATCATCACTTCTTACTACTCGATTGCAAGAAAGTTTGATGGCAAGTTAATTCTCTACATACTTTTGGCAGGATTTATTCTTCTTTCGTGTTTCTTATTGGTAACTCTGTTCTTTCCTTCATTTCATCTCGCCAAATTTTTCAAGAGCCTTATGGAAAGCCAATACGATTCAGCGTTGACAATTTTAATTCGAAAGGCTGAGTTAAATTTAAAACTCCTCTGGTATACCGTATGGAACAAGTATCTGTTAGCAATTCTTGCATCTTTACTGTTCATCATAACCAATCCTAACGAGGTGTTGAGTAGATTTTTTAAGAAAGATGCCTGGGGCGAAAGTCTTCTGGCAGGAACTGCGTTTGGTGCAGTTGCAGCATTTGCATTCAATGACTCTGGAGTAGTTGCAGCAGCAACAATGCTTATCTATCCTATGATGATATTCGTTTCTGAACTCCTTGAGATAAAGGCAGAAAAGGTGAGTTAGGTTGACTGATTTTTTTAATAAATTTTTGAAAGATGAGCTCGATGAAGTGAATCTTGAAGAATTGAGGAAGGTCAGATTAGCAGTTCTTTGTGGAGGTAGATCTCCAGAAAGAGAAGTCTCTCTTGCTTCAGGCTCAAATGCCTATCATGCGTTGGAGCAAAGAGGCTATAACGTAAAACTCTATGATTTAGACGAAGCTTTTTACAAGGACGCACTCGAAAAAAAATTTGATGCTGTATTTATTTTGCTTCACGGTTCACCAGGCGAGGACGGAACTGTCCAAGGCTTTCTGGAAATGATTGGCATTCCCTATGTTGGTTCAGAAGTAGCTGCTTCTTCTATTGGTATGGACAAGATTTTGAGTAAAGCAATCTTTACTGCCAATGGAATTCCTGTGGCAAGATACGACACATTCTGCCTTGCTAATAGACACTATCAATATGTTTCCAGTAAATCCCTGACCGGAAGATATTCTTTAGATATTGACGAGTTGCTGGAGAATTTAGGGGACCACCTGCCTGTAGTGGTTAAGCCTGCAAGATTAGGCTCAAGCGTCGGTGTAAGCATTGCAAGAAGCTTATCGGAATTAAGAAACGGCATAAAAGAAGCAGCAAAATACGATTGTTGCTTGGTTGTTGAAGAGTTTCTTAAAGCGCGAGAAATTCAGTGTGGCGTGATTGGAAGGAAGAATCCGTTTGCTTTACCACTCATAGAGATTGTTACAAAGACTGGATTTTTTGACTATAAGTCAAAGTATACGCCAGGAGAAGCAGATGAAATTTCGCCAGCACCCTTGGATAAGGAACTTACAAGAAAAGGGCAGGAACTTGCATTAAGAACATTTAAGGTGCTAGGCTGCAGAGATTTTGCTCGTGTGGATATGTTCTTGCTTGAAGATGGAAGCTATGTTGTCAGTGAAGTGAATACTATTCCTGGAATGACTTCCAATAGCCTGGTTCCAAAAGAGGCGGCTGCAATCGGGTTATCCTATAGTACACTTGTAGAAATGATAGTACTTCCTGCTTTGAAAGAAGCCTTTCTAAGAAAAAAAGCCTGGCAAGATTAACCTGCCAGGCTTTTTTATTCTTTTTCTTAAGAAAATCTTTTTAGCTCAGAGTCCTCAGCAAAGGCGCAAATACAAGAGATACAACTGACATAAGTTTAATGAGAATATTCATAGAAGGTCCAGAAGTGTCCTTGAACGGATCGCCAACAGTGTCACCTACTACAGCAGCCTTATGAGCATCGCTACCCTTTCCACCATGATTTCCAGCTTCAATGTATTTCTTAGCATTGTCCCAGGCGCCGCCTGAATTTGCCATCATAAGAGCAAGGGTAACGCCAGAAACAATAGCACCTGCTAAAAATCCTCCTAAAGCTTCAGTTCCCATAGTAAAACCAATGAGAAGAGGAATGATAACCGCAGATATACCTGGAACTATCATTTCTTTGATGGCTCCAAGAGTTGCAATGTCTACGCAGCGTTCTGTGTCAGGATCAGCCTTTCCCTCAAGAAGCCCCTTTATTTCCCTGAACTGGCGTCTTACTTCTTCTACCATCTTATAGGCAGCACGACCGACTGCCTGCATCGTGAGTGCGGCAAAGAAGAAAGGAACCACTCCACCAATCAGAAAGCCAGCAACGACTATGGGGTTTGTTATATCAATAGAAGTAAGTCCTGAAACAGTTTTATAAGCAGCAAGAAAAGCAAGGGCTGTAAGCGCTGCAGAACCTATGGCAAATCCCTTACCAATAGCGGCTGTTGTGTTTCCAAGAGCGTCTAAACTGTCGGTTATTTTTCTTACATTCTCACCAAGATGGCTCATCTCAGCAATTCCGCCTGCGTTATCAGCAATCGGTCCGTAAGCGTCGACGCTCATGGTGACACCAACAGTTGCGAGCATACCTACACCTGCAATGGCAATACCATATAGGCCTGACATTTTAGCAACTATCAAAACAGTGACACCTATTGCGACAACAGGAATGACTGTGGAAAGCATTCCAACTGCAAGACCAGTTATGATGTTGGTAGCAGCACCGGTCTGTGAAGATTCAGCTATGGTTACAATTGGCCTTCCTGAAGTGTAATATTCAGAAATAAATCCAACCAAGACGCCAACAAGTACACCAAGAACAGTGGCATAAAAATACTTTATTGGTAGGTCCAGGAACCAGACTGCACCATAGGCTGCGATTATAAAGAGAATACCTGCAGTATATGTCGCATATCTGAGAGCAAGCTGCGGGCTTAAATTTTCATATACTCTAAATAGTGAGACAGAAATTATTGAGGCAAGAGTACCAAGCCCAATCAGAAGAATTGGCAATAGTACCATTTCAAGTGTGTTGGCTTTCATTGATGCGCCAATTGCTATCGCAGAAATAACCGCGCCAACATAGGATTCAAATAGATCAGCACCCATACCTGCGGTATCACCTACGTTGTCTCCTACGTTATCTGCGATTACAGCAGGATTTCTTGGGTCATCTTCCGGTATTCCTGCTTCAACCTTTCCTACAAGGTCAGCACCAACATCGGCAGATTTTGTATAGATTCCTCCTCCTACCCTTGCAAAGAGCGCAACGGAGGATGCACCCATTGAGAAGCCAGAGATGACTTCTGCAAGAACTTTGAGGTCAGAAAAGAATGGTTTAAAAATTAGGTAAACAAGGCTTACGCCAATGGCACCTAAGCCTGCTACCGTAAGCCCCATTACAGCTCCACCATAAAATGCAACTCTCAGTGCCTTTGCCTGACCTGATTCAGAAGCAGCCTGTGCTGTTCTTGCATTTGCACTTGTTGCAGCAAGCATACCCAGGTAGCCAGCAGCAAGAGAACAGGCAGCTCCAAAAATGTAGGCAATGGCGGTGTGGTAATTCAGGGCAAAAGCGATCACCACTGCAACGATAGCTGCAAAGGGAATTACGGTCTTGTACTCTCTAGACAAGAAGGCCATAGCCCCCTTGCGAATAAGAGTTTGGATCTTTACCATACGTTCGTTGCCAGCAGGCTGGCGATTGACCCATGAAGAAAGGTATAATGCCAGAAGAAAAGAAAATACGCCAGCTGCAAGAGCAACGTAAATCAAGGTTTCCATTGCTTCACCTCCTGCTTGATTTTTGTTGATTCATAAACTATAAAAATAAAGGTTGAAAATAGTCAAGTTTATAAGTATTTTTTTTACTCTCTCAGTTTTGTGCTGAAATACCGATTTTTACTTGACAATTAAGTTAAATAATTAGAAAATAACCGCTTGCATGCTTTCTAAAGAATGGTTCATTTGTGCTATATATTCAGGAGGAAAAGATGGAAAAGGTAACCAAGTTTGCAAAAAAGGAAGAAGTAGAGCGCAAGTGGCTCGTAGTCGATGCAACAGATCAGGTGCTTGGCAGACTTGCGGCACGGATTGCCTATGTCCTTATGGGCAAGCATAAACCATACTATACTCCAAACGTTGATTGTGGCGATTATGTTGTCGTTATTAATGCTGATAAAGTTCGTCTTACAGGAAAGAAGCACACTGACAAGATACATTATTGGCATACAGGTTATGCAGGTGGCTTGAAACAGATTAGTTACGGACGTCTTTTAGAGGTAAAACCTGAGAAGGCAATTGAACTTGCAGTGAAAAGAATGCTTCCAAAAAACAGACTGGGAAGAAAAATGCTTAAAAAATTGAAAGTTTATAGAGGATCAGAGCATCCTCATGCTGCTCAAAATCCTTTAGAAGTGAATATTGAAGAAATAAAGAAGTAGGTGATTGTTATGACTGATAGGATAATTGCTACTGGAAGAAGAAAAGAATCAGTTGCAAGAGTTAGGTTAATTCCTGGCACTGGCAAAATATTAATTAATGGCAAAACTCCTGAAGATTATTTTGGCGGAAGAGAGTCATACTTAAAATCGGTGATGCTACCATTGGAAACTGCCAATGTGTTAGGTCGATTTGACATCATTGCCAAAGTAGAAGGTGGCGGAACAACTGGTCAAGTTGAAGCTGTAAGGCTTGGGATAGCAAGAGCACTCGTTGAATACGACGAATCTCTTAGACCTGTTCTTAGAAAAGAAGGACTTCTGACAAGAGATCCAAGAGAAGTAGAAAGAAAGAAATACGGTCTTAAAAAAGCAAGAAGAGCTCCTCAGTTCTCAAAGAGATAATTCTTATAATTTATATCCTTTGCAATAAAATACTTTTGGAGGTTAGAGTACGCCTCAGAAAAATCCCTGTTTGAAAATCAATCTTTATACCATTAAGCGAAACGCCGAAGAACTGGCGAGCGTACTTACAAATAAAGGGATTTCCTTAAACGCTGTTACAAAAGGGTTTGCCTCTGATCAAAACATTCTGGAAGCATTGTATGAAGCAGGTATACGGGTATTTTCTGACTCAAGAGTACTAACAGGAAAGAAAATAAAAGAATGGTCAAAGCAAAAAGGATATGAAATAAAAGCATGCCTTTTAAGACCACCTTCGCCTGGTGAAGTTGAAGAAGCAGCTTTATTCTTTGATAGATTCTATCTATCAGACCTAAGACAATTCTTTCTCCTGGATGAAGCTTTAGGAAAGTTTGTTAAAGAAGCTGAAGCAATAATTATGGTCGAAACGGGAGATAGCCGAGAAGGCTTTTTGTTTGAGGAAATTGAAGATGCAGTAAAACAAATAAAAAAACTGAGACATCTGAGATTGGCTGGTTTTGGCACAAACACCACCTGTCTGAACAGAAGTATTCCAACCTATGAGGAAATAGAAATTATTCTTCAAATGACAGATAGATATTGTGGTTCAGACGGGTTACCATCACCAGGCAATTCAGGGGCTCTCTATCTTTTAAAGAATGGACTTCTCCCCAGTTTTAAAGGGGAACTTAGAATAGGAGAAGCAATACTCCTTGGAAACGAAACGGTCGAATATGAGAAGCTACCATTCTTATCAAACGATGCTTTTACCATCTATGCTGATGTTATCGAAATTAGAAAAAAGGCATATGATAAAATTCAAGTTGTTGTAGCAATTGGAATCGCTGACATTGGTTTTGCAAAAGTAACTCCCTTGATACGAGGCTTAAAAGAAGCAAGAAGATCAAGCGATCATCTCGTGCTTTTGGTCGACAAAGATGAAGACAGGGTTTTAAGAGAAATCGAAGAAAATGGAAGAACGGTTGGATTTAGACCAACCTACTTTTCTCTTTTACAATCATTTTTGACAAAAACTGTTTACAAAGAATTTTTAGAAAAGTGATGATAATGGAAAGAAGATATTTTGGAACAGATGGAATAAGAGGAATTGTCCCAGACGAGCTTACACCTGAATTTTCTTTACGAGTTGGAATGGCAGCCCAGAAAGTCCTTGCTAAAGAAGGGGATTCATGCGTTGTTGGTTGCGACACGAGAATTTCAAGTGATGTTATTAAATCTGCCCTGGTAGCAGGAATTGCTGCAGCTGGTGGTAATGTTTTCGATGCATCGATATTGCCAACTCCTGGTGTATCCTACCTAGTCAAGCATTTCAATCTGAAATATGGTGGAGTGGTTTCGGCGTCCCATAATCCTTATGAATATAATGGAATCAAGTTTTTTAATTACAAAGGCGAAAAACTTTCAGATGAAAAAGAATTTGAAATAGAAGTTCTTATTGATAGCAATAAGAAGCTTCTTACAGATAAGGATAAGGTTGGAAGGATTTATTTTATAGAAGAGGCTACTGAGATTTATTCTGATTTCCTTGTTTCTTCTATCGATTCAGTACCAAAAGTTAAGGTGGCTTTTGATTGTGCTAACGGAGCAACCTCAATTTCGTGCATGCTTATGAGCAGCAAAGTAAGCTTGGATGCAGTTTTTATAAATACTGAGCCAGACGGGTTCAATATCAATTTAAACTGCGGCGCAACATCTCCTGAGACGATAGCAAAATTTGTTGTTGAAAAAGGTCTAGATGGTGGATTTGCATTTGATGGAGATGGTGACAGAGTTATCGCTGTAGATAGAAGAGGAAGAATAATCAATGGTGATCAGATAATTGGCTTTCTTGCAAAATTCTATAAAGATCAGGGGCTGCTTAAAAATCAAATAGTCGTTGGGACTATTATGAGCAACTATGGACTTGAGTCAATGCTAAAAAAAGAAGGAATAGAGTTTGTAAGGGCAAGCGTTGGAGACAGATATGTTCTTGAAGAAATGGTCGCCAGAGAATCGATAATTGGCGGTGAGGATTCTGGACACATTATCTTGCTAAATAAAGCCAGCACAGGAGATGGGCTTTTGGTTGCAGCAACCTTGCTTGATATAATTGCAAAATATTCGTTAGAGTTTTCTGATTTGATTTCTTTTGAACCAATGCCACGAAGACTTATTAATGTTCATGTTAAGAATAAGGACCTTTTTAAATCTGATGAATTCATAAGCAGGTTTATTGAAGAGCAGAGAAAAAGCCTGGAAGATAAGGGTAGAATCGTGGTCAGACCATCAGGCACAGAGCCACTTATAAGGGTAATGGTAGAAGCTTCAAGCGAAAGTGTTGCAAATACCATAGCTGAAAAAATAGCAAAAATCATTGAAGAAAGGTTGGGGTAAGCCTATGTGCGGTATTGTTGCTTATACTGGTAAAAAAGACAATATAAAAGAAATTCTTATCGAGGGATTAAAGAAACTTGAATATCGTGGGTATGATTCTGCAGGAATAGCAGTTTGTACAGATACTCAAATCAAGGTTTCAAAGAAAAAAGGCTTCATAAAAGATCTCGAGAAGGAACTGTCACAAGAGAATTTTCGCTCAACTACAGGGATTGGGCACACTCGTTGGGCCACCCACGGTGAACCAAGCGACATAAATTCCCATCCGCATACAGACTGCACAGAAAAATTTGCAGTGGTCCACAATGGCATCATTGAGAATTACAAAGAATTGAGAGAAGAATTAGAATCGAGAGGGCACGTATTTAAATCAAAAACCGATACAGAAGTAATCGTCCACCTGATTGAAGAGAATTTTGATGGTGATCTTTTAAATGCGGTGCTTAAATCGGTTAAGAAACTGAAAGGTTCTTTTGCTATTGCTGTAGTAAGTGCTTACGAGCCCGAAACAGTCGTGGGTGCCAGGCAGGATAGCCCCTTGATTGCAGGACTGGGAGAAGGTGAAAACTTCCTGGCATCAGACATTCCTGCTGTGCTAAAACATACGCGAAAAATTCTGGTTCTTGAGGATGGAGAAGCGATTAAGATTACTCCTGGCTCTGCTGAGGTCTATGATTTTGATGGCAGGTTAAGACACAAGGAAGTTTTACAGGTTACCTGGGATGCCGAAGCTGCTGAGAAATCTGGATATGAAGATTTTATGTTGAAAGAAATTTTTGAACAGCCAGATACTATAAGAAACACCTTGCGTGGAAGAATCAAACAAGATGGTTTTATTGACCTAAGTTCAGAGATAAAGATAGGAAAGAATATTTTAAAGAAACTTGAAAGAATCATTATTGTTGCTTGTGGAACTTCCTACTACGCAGGGCTCGTTGGCAAGAATGCCATTGAGCTTTTTGCTCAAATACCTGTAGAGGTTGAGATATCTTCAGAGTTCCGTTATCGACCAATCCTTGCAGAAGGAAATGTCCTTGTGATCGCCATAACCCAATCTGGAGAAACTGCTGATACACTTGTCAGCATGCGCATGGCAAAAAAGGTAGGTTTTCCTGTTCTGGCTATCCCAAATGTTGTTGGTAGCACAGCAGCAAGAGAAGCAGATGGTGTTCTTTACACGCATGCTGGACCTGAAATTGGTGTTGCAGCAACGAAAACAATGACCGCGCAAATGGTGGCACTTTATCTTTTTGCTCTTTATCTTGCCCAATTAAGAAATCGCATAGGCTCAGAAAGAGAAAAGAAGTTTATTGATGAACTTAAAAGATTGCCTGAACTTGTCGAAATGATATTAAGTCGCAAAGAACATATTAAAGCTCTGGCTGAGAAATATGCAGGATTTGACAACTTCCTTTTTCTTGGAAGAACGCATGGTCTACCTGCAGCCTATGAGGGTGCCTTAAAACTCAAAGAAATTACCTACATTCATGCTGAAGGTTATCCTGCTGGCGAAATGAAGCATGGACCAATTGCCTTGATTGACGAAAACTTTCCAAGTGTTTTTATTGCCACAGCTGGTGAGGTATATGAAAAAATAATCTCTAATATTGAGGAAATAAAAGCAAGAAAAGGAAAAGTCATTGCTGTTGCTACAGACGGAGATACAAGAATAAAAGAGCTTGTTGACGATGTTATCTATGTTCCATGGACTTTTGAGGTTTATACGCCTCTTGTCACAGTTGTTCCGTTGCAATTATTTACTTACTACATTGGAAAGATTCGCAATTTGAACGTTGATCAGCCTAGAAATCTTGCAAAAAGTGTCACAGTTGAGTAAAGAGCCTTTATAGGTTAGAAGCTTAGGGGTAATTTTTTTAATTCATTAAAGCATAGTTTGATCTTTTAGAGGCTCGAGATAAGGCAATTTAAAGGCTTGTTGCCCAGAAATTCAATATAATTGAAAATTCTTTATAAAGAGTTTTCATCAGAGAATTAACTAATTACCAGAACCACTTGACTGGAGTGTTATAAGAATGGAAGGAAAAGCACTGATGCTTAGCTCCCAAAGTCTAAGCATTGGTATTGATGTGGTTGACATAGACAGATTTGAAGGAGTTCTAAAAAGAAAACCACGCTTTGCTGAAAAATACTTTCATCAAGAAGAATTGGAAAGCCTTAGAAACAGGAAGAATTTTACCAGGCACCTGGCAGGTCGCTTTGCTGCGAAGGAAGCTATTGTTAAAGCAATGGGCACAGGTTTTTCAGGTTTTTCTCTTAAAGAGATAATTGTCTTAAATGACAAGAGTGGAAAGCCTCTAGTGCGTTTAGAAGGAAAAGCACTTCAAGTTTGCAAGGAATTAGGAATTGAGGAATTTGCCCTATCAATTTCATTTTCTAAAAACACTGTTGTTGCCTCTGCCGTCGCAATTAAGAGGAATGTCAATGATGGTGAAAAGTGATAGGTTAATTAGAAATTACTCTCCAGTATTTTTTCGTGATGAGATTCTAAGGTTAGAAAAAATTATTCTGAAAAGTGGAATATCTATCGAATTTTTAATTGATAGAGCATCTGACTTCATTGCGAATTCTATTTTAAGAAAGGCAGGCTCCCGTTTAAGGACTCTTGTGCTCTCAGGAAGTGGAAATAACGGCAAGGACGCAGCGCTTGCTGGCATTAAGTTATCAGTTTTAGGTCATACTGTGGCGATTGTTTTTCTTGATAATAAGTCGCTTGAAAGAAATAAGGATATTTTCAAAGTCAGCAAAAGGATTAGCCTTCTCTCCTACGAAGAATTAGGCAAGGAAGGTTTTTCTGATTTTCTAAAAAAATTTAGACCAGATGTCGTCATAGACGGTATTTTTGGCATTGGATTTAGACCTCCCCTTTCTTCAGAGTCATCAGAATTAATTTCAGAAATTAATAAAATCAGTTCTTTCAAGGTTGCAGTGGATATTCCAAGCGGGATTGATGCAGATTCTTCTTTTACCGATGAAAATGCATATAAAGCAGATTTGACTCTCACCTTCTTTGCTTATAAGCCTGCTCATATTCTTCCTCCTGCAAAATCCAAATGCGGAAAAGTTTTAGTTTCTGACCTTGGCTTTAAGAAAGAAATTGATTCATTTAAGAGAGAGATTCAGGTTTTAAAGGCAGATCTTTCTAAGATTTCAGAAAACCCATACAGGAGAAAACCAGATGACCATAAGAAAAA
>JAOADC010000019.1 GCA_026417515.1 Actinomycetota bacterium | reverse complement strand
ATCTCATCTCTGAAGATGCTAAAAAGTGGAAAATCCCCCCATTTACTATTCAACCAATCGTAGAAAATGCAATTCAACATGCTTTTATTCCAAACAAAGAACTCGTTATTAACGTTAGAAATTACTCAACGCCTGATCTCCATATTATTGAAGTTGAGGATAACGGGAAAGGAATTCCAGAAGAAATGATACCCACTGTTCTTCTTCGAGGTAAAGGCCAGGGATTGGGTGTTGGCTTAAGTCTTGTACACGAAAGACTGAAACTTCTTTACGGAGATGAATACGGTTTATCCATTGAAAGTAAAGTCAATAAAGGTACCAAGGTAAGAATCATTATGCCAGCAAAAACTCGCGTTTTTCTTATGAACCGCTTACCTGAGAAATAAATCCGCTTACCGAAATCTGTTAGCAAAATTAAATCTCAAGAAATTAAATTTATATAAATTCAATTACTTTTACGGGGAGGGAAAGTTATGAGCGAACATGATAAGACTATCGAGTCTTTGCTTCATGAAGAACGAGTTTTCTATCCAACAAAGGAAATTAGCGATAAGGCCTATATAAGGAGTCTTGAAGAGTACAAAGAAATATACAAGCGTTCAATTGAGGATCCTGAAGGATTCTGGAGCGAAAAGGCTGAGGAATTGGTTACATGGTATAAAAAATGGGATAAAGTCCTTGAATACAGTTTTGTTGACAACATTTTTATTAAGTGGTTCATAGGCGGAAAATTAAATGCCTGCTACAACTGTGTTGACAGGCATCTTGAAGGACCAAGAAAGAATAAAGCAGCGATTATCTGGGAAGGCGATGACGGCTCTGTAAGAACTTTAACCTATTTTCAACTGTTTAAAGAAGTAAATAGGTTTGCCCAGGTGCTTAAGAATCATGGCGTTCAGAAAGGTGACCGAGTTGCTATTTACCTGCCAATGATTCCTGAGCTTCCAATTGCTATGTTAGCCTGTGCAAGAATAGGAGCCATCCATTCTGTGGTTTTTGGTGGTTTTTCCTCACAGTCTCTTCGCGACAGAATCAATGACTGTTCAGCAAAGTTGCTTATAACAGCAGACGAAGGTATACGTGGTGGAAGATTTGTTCCTCTCAAAGCAAATTCTGACGAGGCTTTATTGGAGGCGCCGTCTGTAAAGAGCGTTATCGTCGTAAAGAGATCAGCAGGAGATGTTAACATGGAGCCTGGAAGAGATTTCTGGTGGCACGAAGAATTGGAAAAGGTTCCATATGATACGTACGTTGAACCAGAAGTAATGGATTCAGAAGATCCTCTCTTTATTCTTTATACATCTGGTTCCACAGGTAAACCGAAAGGTGTTGTCCATACAACAGGTGGCTATCTTGTAATGACCGGTTTAACCTTTAAGTGGGTCTTTGATTATAAGGAAGAAGATGTTTACTTCTGTACTGCTGATATTGGTTGGATCACTGGACATTCATATGTGGTCTATGGACCTCTTTCTCAAGGTGCAACCTCTTTAATGTTTGAAGGGGTGCCAACTTATCCAAAACCTGACAGATACTGGCAGATAGTTGAAAAGCACGGCGTTAACCAATTCTATACAGCACCAACAGCAATCCGTGCCTTAATGAAGGAAGGAGAGCAGTGGGTTGAAAAGTATGAAATGAAAACATTAAGAATACTTGGAACAGTTGGTGAACCTATCAATCCTGAAGCATGGATGTGGTACTACAAATATGTTGGTAAAGAAGGATGCCCGATAGTTGACACATGGTGGCAAACAGAAACAGGTGCTCATATGATAACACCATTACCTGGCGCCATCCCTCTAAAGCCAGGTTCTGCAACCTTCCCATTCCCTGGAGTTCGTGCAAAAGTAATTAGACAGGATGGAACAGAGGCAAGCGTTAATGAAGGGGGCTACCTGGTAGTTGAGTTTCCATGGCCTTCGATGCTCAGAGGTACATGGGGTGATCCAACAAACGAAAGAATTAAGGAAATATACTTCAGTCGATTCCCAGGCTATTACTTTACAGGCGATGGAGCTAGAGTGGATGAAGATGGTTACTTCTGGCTCATGGGACGTGTCGATGATGTTATAAACGTCTCCGGTCACAGAATTGGAACAGCTGAAGTTGAAAGCGCACTGGTTAGCCACGAAGCAGTGGCGGAGGCTGCAGTTGTTGGTTTTCCACACGAAGTAAAAGGAGAAGGAATATATGCCTTTGTCATCCTTAAAGAAGGTTATGAACCAAGCGATGATTTAAGAAAGGTCCTCGAAGGCCACGTAAGGCAGGTTATAGGTCCTATTGCAAAGCCTGATAAAATACAGTTTGTACCAGGGCTACCAAAAACACGTTCTGGAAAGATTATGAGAAGAATCTTACGAAAGATTGCAAGAGGAGATATTGAAGATTTGGGCGATACCACAACACTTGCCGAACCTGAAATTGTTCAGAAAATCGTCGATGGAAGGCTGTAAATAAGTAATAAACTTAAACGTTATAAATAAAAAAGCCCTGCACTCAAATTTGCAGGGCTTTTTTATTTTAAGGTTTCAAATAAAAGGAAGTAGGTGCCTATAACTATAAGAAAAAATCCAAAGCTTCTTTCAATTCTTTTTCCTTCAATCCTTGAAGCAAAATAAGAACCCAGGTAAGAACCAATTGGTGTTAAAACGCCAAAACAAAGAGCAAGTTTCCAATCGATATGACCTAGATAACTATGTATAGCTGTAGCAGGAACTGCCGATATAAAAATCAAAATAAGTGAAATGGTTGTGGCTTCATGTGCTTCCAGGCCTGAGATAAGCAAGAAACCAGGCACAAGAACCAACCCACCGCCAATTCCAAGCAATCCTGAAAGCATTCCAGCACTGAAACCTATAAGTGCCGAAGTTTGTGAGGGTTCCAATCTATCTTTAATATGATTTGATAATTTTGAAAGGAAAGAAAATCTTTTTGCTGAAAAAAGTCTTATTCCAATAAGAAAGATTATTAAAGAAGTAACAACCATCAGCCATTTTGCATTTATAAAACCTGTAAGAGAAGATCCGATTATTGAGCCAATGAGGATTCCTGCGCAAGAATATAGAATAATCTCTCGATTCGTAATACGAGTATTTCTTCTAGCAAGCAATCCAAAAAACGCAGTTGGTAAGATTACTGGAAGCGTTGTGCCGAGAGCAATCTCATCAGGTCGCTCTAAAAATATTCTTATTACAGGCGTAAGAATTAAGCCACCGCCAATTCCAAAAAAACCCGATAGAAAACCAGTAATAATTCCTGTTATTAAAATTAATGGAAATATCAATAAAGGTTCTCCTCGAAATTGATCCTTCCGATTTTTATTCTTGAGAATTTTTCTACCTCATTTTTAACCAGTGCATTGATTAAAATCTCATTCTCAGAAGGCGATATTGACCTGACCACGCCAACTTCCAGACAAATGCCTTTTGAGTTTTCAAAAGAAAATAATTTTCCTGTTGGCACTTCTTCTTCTTTTAAGAGGCTTAACAACGCTTTATCTTCGAGATTAAATTGCTTTTCGATGCCATCTTTAAAGTAACTTCTCAATAGGAAACTTCTTCTCTTTCTTCGTTCTTCTTGCGAATGCTGTCTGGCTCTTTTAGATGATCTACACTTTAATACTGTCATTCCTTGCATCAGTAAGAAGAATTCAATTTTTTCAAGCTGACCTTCTTCCTTTTCAATCAAAACAGCGGAGTCTGCTCGTGCAATATTTGCTTTAGCAATTTTAAGGAGAACTGCGAAATCGTCAGAAACGTAGCCACTTGAGTCGATTATTAGGCTTCTGCCTGATGTTCTTCTTGACAGAAGATAGATGCCATTAAAAACGTCACTCAAGTTCCTCAGAGGTGATACATCACCAATAAAATAGCGAGAAACAATATTTCCCTGACTGTTAACAAGAGCAAAGGTACCTGGTAATGTATGCGATGGCTGACCAGGATCAGCTTCCAATAAGAAAGCCTCTCCATTCATTTCCTTTAAAAGCAGGTTGGCAAAAGTAGATTTTCCAGAATCCATACCGCCAATTACGA
>JAOADC010000050.1 GCA_026417515.1 Actinomycetota bacterium | reverse complement strand
TAGAGGAGAGATTGATAAGAAGTATGATTATTACAACAAGTAGAATCAGAGAAGCCAAATAAAAATAGATCTTTTCAATATTTGCCTTCACTGGCGCCCTCCTGAGGTTTCATAATCGAAGTTTATCAGATTTGTCTTTTTAAGGGAAATAGAAGTTTAATTTGAATTTATTTTAGATTACAGGAAAAAGAATTAATTCTTAAAAACCGCTGTTGATATCTTTCTTTTAAAATGCTTATAGGATGTTGATTCTCAATTTAGAAAAAACCTCTTATTTTAAGAAGGCTTAAAAGTAGATAGGTTTTAAAGATATCTCTTGAGTTGTTTAAATTCAATCCAGTCATCTGTTCGAAATTCTTTATTCTGTACTTGACAGTATTGGTATGGACTTTGAGTTTTGTTGCTGTTTCTGCCTTGCTTAAATTACTATTTAAATACTCAAAGATAGTCGATAGAAGTTTCTTGATTGATTTTTTAGATATCTTTCCCGAGATATCTTTAAGGAAGTTTTCGACAAATTGTCCACCTTCATTTGTTTCTGAGATTCGTAAGAAAATAAGTTCCAATTCGTTTTCCTCTTCAAGGTAAAACCTGTTTAGACCTCCTGAGGATTTGGCAATTCTTAAAAGCGAAAAACAGTTTTTGGAGTGCTGATTTGCATCTGCAAGCTTGCTAAAAGAAGAACTGCAAGCAAGATAAAAACCAGTGCTAAATTTTTGATTCAATTCTCTTAGTATGCTTTCCTTAAAATTGGGGAGATTGACGGTTTTATCAGAAATTAAAATGTAATATTGATCATTGAATGGTAGAACGAATACGTGTCTGAAATATTTTTTAAATATAGTTCGAATAATCTGACTCTTTTTTTCAGTTTCCTCAATTGAAGACTTATCAATTTCCTTTTCCTCTTTTGCGTGAAGAATGCAAATTCTAAATGTAGAGTTTTCATCAATATTTAGAAGATTCTTCCAGTTTGTTTCGTCTTCGCTTTCAATGCTTCCGCTCAAAATTGCCTGGATGAGATTTCTTTCGATTTTTGTAGCTGATTCTTCCTCTAAAATTCTTTCAAGAGCTGCCCTTATAAGATCACTCCACATTATTTCTTCGTCAATTTCAACAAGAGGAAAATTCAGTTCCTTTGATGCTTTAACCAATGCTTCTGGTGTCGAACCAAAAAATCTTTTTGGTTTTACAAAAAGGGCTGCTGCTCCCTTGTCCTGTAAACCCTTGATGAGTAACTGCTGCGAAGTTTCATCCTTGAATGCAAAAAGTGTTGAAAGATAAATCGTATCTTTTTTAGCCAGAGAGACTATATCAGGAACTTCGGCAACAGCAATATTTCTTACGTATCTGTCAAGGTTATCGTGACCAGAAACAATCTTTGCGTTTTTAAGGATTGGTAGTTTGAGTATTTCAGAAAGGGGGATTCCTATCATCAATTTAGGATTTTAACAATTAAGGTCATTAAGTCAATTTAATGATAAGAAAAGAGTTCTTCCTTATGAATTCGAGAATTCTTGTATGAAGTTGACTGTTTCGCAAAAAAATCAATTGCCGGTCCCCCCTTAAGTTGATTTTTGAGGTCAAAAAAATTAGACTGGAAACTGGAAACCGAGCAGGAAGCGACAGCATAGAAAATTTGTCTATTAAGTACAATATTCAAAAATAAATTTGGTCAATTTGAATATTGTAAAATTTCTTGCAAAATCATAATATTTTATACCCTATATCAAATTAAGTGAGGTTAAAATGTGTCGTTTAGCAGCCGTAACATCAAAAGAATATGAAAATCCATATAGTGTTGTTTGTGCTCTTGAAACAATGAAGGAAGGGCACGACGGTTCAGGAATGGGCTTGCTTCTTAAGTTCTTAGGTGGAGAGTTTGAAGAACTGAAGCAATATCCTGCCCTTTCTGGAATTGCTTCAAAGAATGGCGTTGAAATGCTCGATGAATATATGGCAAAGCAGGGATTTAAGCTCGTCCATGCTTGGTCTCCAAAGATAAGAAAAGTCAAAGGTGTTCAGGAAAGAGATTATTATTTCACCAGGTTTTACGATTATCCAAATTGGTTAAAGGATGCAAGTCACGACGAAAAGATCCATTATCTTATGAGAACCCGTGTAGAATTAAGAAAACTTGGACAGAAAGATGAATCGCTGATTGTTTTTTCCTTCTACCCGGATGTTATTATGCTTAAGGAAGTCGGGGATCCACTCGAGGTTGCCGAGTTTTTCTCCCTTGATGAAGGGTACTTAAAAGCAAAGATAATCCTTGCACAGGGTAGACAGAATACCAATTATTCAATAAATCTCTATGCCTGCCATCCATTCTTCATAGAAGGTTACTCGACAATGACAAATGGCGAGAACACTGCTTTTGTTCCCATTAGGGAGTTCTTGATGTCAAGAAACTACCCAGGATATATTGGTTACGATAGTGATAGTGAAGTATTTACACACATCCTCCACTATATGCACAAGATTCTCGGGTATCCTCTTTACTACTATAAAGATGTAATAACCCCTCTCAAGCCAGAAGAAGCGGACAAAAGGGATGATGCTCAAGCACTGCACCTGATGAGATATTCTTTAAGAAGGCTTTGCATTGACGGTCCAAACTGTGTTATTGGAGTATTGCCTGATGGTTACACCTTTATGGTTCAGGATTCCAAGAAACTACGTCCTGGTGTTGTCGGAGGATACCCTGGAAGATACGGTCTTATGAGTGAAGTATGTGGATTGGATAGATTGATTCCTGATAGAGATAGAAGCAAGGACTACTATCCAATGAGATACGATATGATAATTGTCCTTCCCAATGCAGAAGGAATTCTTCATTGGGACCAGAAAAGAGGAAGTTTTATTGAAGAAAGGGCGGCTGTCGTATGAGCACGCTTTATTTAAATAAACCAGAAAGCCATGAATTAACATTAAAGGATTTCCCTTACATTATTAATTGGCGCGACGATCGCTGTAAAAGATGCGGAAACTGCACTGCAGTTTGCCCGATGAGGGCTATTGAGGCTTCAGTCAGGCTCGAAAGAAAGGTTGTATCAGAAGGGGAACTTCCAGAACCAAAAGTTATCGCAAAGGTTGTTAGCATTGTAAAGCAAGTTGATGATATCGAAAGGTACTGCAACGGTTGTGCAACATGCTCACTTGTTTGTCCAAACAATGCCATAGAGCCTGTTTATAATCCTCAACATAAGTTCCTTCACTATATCAATGCACATGGTGAAGCATATAAGAGAGGTGGGCGCAGAAACGACCCATCTCTATCAACTCTTGATAGAATAAAATTCACAAGAATTTCGATGCTTACTGACCCTGCGCTTGATGCAGGAAGACATGAATTTAGAGTGAGGACACTTCTTGGAAGAATACTCCCGCCTGAAGAACTACCTCTAAAAGTTGAAAATGGAAAACTGGTTGTCGACAGAAGCTCAGGTAAATTCATACCTCCGGTAAGGGAGATCTTTCCGATCATAATTGGCTCAATGTCAGTTGGTGCCCTGTCTCCCCCTATGTGGGAAGGGCTTGCTATGGGTATAGCCTACCTAAATGAAGTAGAAAAGATTCCTGTGCTTATGTGCAGTGGTGAAGGCGGAGTTCCTCCACGGCTTCTTAAGTCAAGATACATAAAGTACTTCATTTTGCAGATAGCATCAGGATATTTTGGCTGGGACGAAATCATTCATGCCATACCTGAAATGGTAGAAGACCCTGCTGCTATCGAGATTAAATACGGACAGGGAGCAAAACCTGGAGACGGTGGCCTGCTTCCTGCTGAGAAGGTTATTGATATGATTGCTCAGATAAGAGGCGTTCCGAAGGGTGTTGATCTTGCTTCTCCACCAACTCACCAAACCAAATACTCAATAGAAGAAGCGGTTGCTAAGATGATTCAGTCAATGTCAATGGCTTTTGGTTTTAGGGTTCCTGTCTATCCGAAGATTTCAGGAACGAGAACTGCAAGGGCTGTTCTTAACAACCTTGCAAGAAATCCTTATGCAGCAGCCCTCTACATCGATGGCGAGGACGGGGGAACAGGTGCTGCTTACAATGTTTCTCTTGATAAAATGGGGCACCCTATAGCATCTAACCTAAGGGAATGCTATCTGGATCTCGTAAAGCAAGGTAAACAAAATGAATTGCCACTGATTGCTGCAGGAGGCGTTGGAAAAACAGGCCACCTGGCAGCAAATGCTGCAGCTCTTATTATGTTAGGGGCATCAGCTGTTGCAATCGGTAAGTACATAATGCAGGCAGCAGCCGGTTGTTTGGGTGATGAATACAATAGATGCAACATTTGCAATACGGGCAAGTGTCCAAGAGGAATAACTACTCAAGACCCAAGACTCTGGAGACGCTTAGATGCAGATCGTGTAGCTGAAAGGGTTGTCGAAGTTTTTAAGGCTGCTGAAACTGAACTCAAGAAAATTTTTGCCCCAATGGGAAGAAGCACAGAACTACCAATTGGAATGTCTGATGGTATAAGCATAGATGATAAAGAAATGGCAGAGAGGTTGCAGATAAGCTATGTCTGTTAGAGATATCGAATACATACCAAAACCTGAAAAAACAGTCGAGTGGGTCGATGAAAAGACCGTAAAGATTTACGGCAACGTTGATGGAGACAGACTCCCTTCAAGAATACTTGAAGAATTTATTCAGGACGCTGTTAAGAAAGGAGCAAGAACGCTCTACATATATGCTGACGGACAGCATGGAATCGGTGGCCGCATCTTTCCACAGAATGAAAAGGTAAGGATAATTGTTGAAGGGCCGGTAGGCCAAAGACTTGGCTCAATGGGAATGTTTGGTACCGAAATTCTTGTTAAGGGTTCAGCATCAGATGATGTAGGTTGGCTAAACGCAGGCGCAAAAATAACCATTCTTGGTGATGTCACTAATGGTGCTTTTAATGCCGCAGCACAGGGTATTCTTTATGTGCAGGGTAGCGGTGGCGCAAGGTGTGAAACACTTACCAAGCACAATCCTAAATATGATCCACCACAATCCTGGTTTTTCAGAGACGTAGGCGATAGTTTTGCTGAATTTAAAGCAGGTGGGATTTCAGTAGTATGTGGTGTCAACCCAAGAAACAAGCACAGTGTTTTAGGCTACAGGCCCTGTGTTGGAATGGTTGGAGGAGTTATATACTTCCGTGGACCTATTCAGGAATACAGTCAAAATGATGTTAGGCTGCTTGAGCTTGACGAGAAAGATTGGAACTGGCTCATAGAAAATATGAAGCCCTACCTTGAAGCAATTGAGCGTGAAGATTACTACGATGTTTTGACCAAATCACCAAATGAATGGAGAAAACTTGTTGCCATACCTGCAGAAGAAAGAAAGAAGAAAGCTACTTACAGTATTTCTATTAAAGAGTTTCGCGAAAAATATTGGGAAGGAGAGATAGGAAAAGGAGGGCTTTTTGCTGACTATATAAAGCACGATACATCTCTTATTCCTTACATAGTAACTGGTGAGAACAGAAGGTTTAAGCCACTATGGAACAACTCCAAATATTCTGCACCCTGCGAATATGCCTGCCCGAGCAAAATTCCAACGCAACAGCGCACCTGGTTGTTAAGAAGCGGAAAATACAAGGAAGCGGTGGATCTTGTCTTGAAATATTCTCCATTTCCAGTTTCTGTCTGTGGCTTCATCTGTCCTTCACCATGTATGGATGCCTGCTCAAGAAACAAGGTTGATGAGGCTGTTGATATCAAACTTCTTGGAAGAGCATCAGGTGAAGCAAGTTTACCATTGCCTCAGGCCAATAAAGAAAAGAGAATAGCGGTTATTGGTGGTGGGCCAGCAGGTCTTTCTGCTGCATGGCAACTCAGGTTAAAAGGTTATCAGGTAACAGTTTACGAAGCAGAAGAAGAACTCGGTGGAAAAATGTATCAGCATGTGCCGGAAGAAAGGCTTCCTCGTGAAATTTTAAAAGGCGAAATTGACAGGATACTAAACTCCGGTATAGAAATTAAACTCAACTTCGCAGTTGACAGGAAGAATTTCGAAGAAATCTATGAGAACTACGATGCCATAATCGTTGCTGTTGGCGCTCATCAGCCAAGAAAACTTAACTTCGAAGGGTCTGAGTATTCAATAAGTGCATACGATTTTTTGAAGAGGATCAACAAAGGAGACAAACCAGACCTTAAAGGCAAAAAAGTTCTTGTCATTGGGGCAGGAAATGTTGGTATGGATGTTGCCACAGAATCTTTTGCATTTGGTGCAGAATCTGTAGTTGCTGTAGATATTCAAAAACCAGCTGCTTTTGGTAAGGAACTCGAGGTTGCTTTATCTAAAGGTGTAAAAATTGTCTGGCCAAAATTCATTCAAAAATACGACATAGGAGAGCGTAAAGCCTACTTTACGGATGGCTCAACTATAGAGGCAGATTTAGTTGTCATAGCCATAGGAGACCTACCAAAACTCGATTTTCTTCCTGAAAACATTGAAACTGAAGGTCCATGGCTTAAAGTTCACGAGAATTTTAAGACTTCTGATGAAAAAATATATGCTGCTGGTGATGTTACTTCTTTAGGACTCGTAACAAATGCAATTGGTCACGGAATAGCAGTTGCAGAGCATTTGGACGCAGAAATGGAAGGAACTGCTGTTCCTGTCTTTAAGAATCCTCCAGTTGACTACGAGAGGATAAAGCACGAGTACTTCAGCAGGAAGAACAAACAAACAAATGCCACTGAAGAAGCATTCAGATGCATCTCTTGTGGTCTTTGTCGTGATTGTGGAATCTGTGAGGCTACCTGCTACTACGGGGCAATAAAGAGAATTGAGAAAGAGGACGGCAGTTTCGAATATATTGTTGATGATGAAAAGTGTATTGGGTGCGGTTTCTGCGCAGGAGTTTGTCCGTGTGGCATATGGGAAATGGTTCCTTTGCCGCCTTACCGGTAGTAAAAAATCGTCTACTAAAATTTCGGTTTGTAACGATTTAACGTAAGTGCGTTGGTAACGACTGAAACAGATGAGAGAGCCATAGCAAGTCCAGCTATCTCTGGTCTGAGGAACCCAGCAGCAGCTATTGGTATTGCCAGCACATTATAGAAGAATGCCCAGAAAAGCCCTGTCTTGATTTTAGAAAAGGTTTTTTCAGCAATCGAGATTGCAACAGAAGTGAGTCTTATATCTTTTCTGGTAAGTACAATATCGGATGATTCTGCAGCAATATCTGTGCCTGAAGCCGCTATGCCAATATTGGCAGCAGTTAGAGCTACTGCATCGTTAATACCGTCTCCAATGAAAGCAACAATACCGTGCTTTTCTTCAAGTTCCTTTACAATTTCTGCTTTCTCTTCAGGAAGAACTTCTGCATAAACATTCTCTTCAGGTATGGACAAAGCCTTTGCGACTCTTAAGGCTGAACGACGATTGTCGCCTGTAACAAGGTAAACTGCTTTGCCCTTTGATTGTAAATTAGAAACAAGTTGAATTGATTCTGGTTTGATCTCATCAGTCAACGAAACTGCTGCTAAGGCTTTATTGTCTCCAACAAGCACTGAAACGGTTTTCCCTTCTTCGATTTCCTTCTTGCAAAAATCGATTATTTCAGAAG
>JAOADC010000043.1 GCA_026417515.1 Actinomycetota bacterium | reverse complement strand
AGACCAATACTCAGAGCAAGAATTGCTGGAATAGTTTTCTTAGATGAAAATCTGAATGGCGTCTATGATCCAGGTGAGGCGTTCATCCCTGGTATAACTGTATATCTTTACGACTCTGAAGGCAATTTGATAGACAGCGTTATAACGGGTCCTGACGGTAGTTATCTGTTTGATGACCTTATGCCAGGCACTTATAGGATTTCTATTGATGTGCCAATTGAGTACGACCTCACAACACCTGATTCCTACACCGTTGAGCTCTCAGAGGGTTCAACTGAAACAAGAAACTTTGGATTGACACCTGCTCCAGCATTACCATTCCCACCTGAAAAAGAAACTGAAGAAAGACTGCCATTTACTGGAATCAGCTTCAGTGTATACGTCTCATTCATCTCTGGACTTATACTTCTCCTCTCAGGCCTTGCTTTGATTCGAAAGTCAGCGTCAATGTAGGGATATCGGCTAAGTAGATTTATTAAAACCCCCTGTCCTACAAGACAGGGGGTTTTTTATTTTTGTGAATATTTGTTAGAATTGGAACTCGTAAAGGGGGATAAAATGGGCAAAAAACGCACCTATGTAGAAGTTGACGATTATTTACGTTTTGCATCAATAATTTATGCGATTATTTTTCTTCCCAATAGCAGATATCTTTTAGCCCACATAATTTTCATAATTATTTTGCTTACTTATTCGATTGCAAGGATCTGGTATTACTACTTAAAAACAAAATGGCATTTTACATTTCTTGAGTTTGGTATTTCGTTTATTTCAGTATTGCTTACAGGTAATATTCTTTCACCATTCTTGCCTTATGTTCTCTCAGTAATAATTTCCAAACCAAAGACCATCAGCATAAGTTTTCTTTTTCTCCTTTCAATGTTTGGACTGCTAAATTATGGAGCATTGACAAACAATGCGACCAGACCTTTTCTTATAACTTTAAATGTATTCTTGGTTTTCTTTGCTTCACTTCTTTTGATGTCCAACAGAAAAACAAGAGAAGAAATTAGCGCTTACGAATCTGATGAAAGCCAAAACAATGTCATAGACTTCTTAATAAAATTCCACCAGGAAATAAAAGCAACAATAACTTATGACGACCTCTATATGAAAGCGATGTCATTTTTTAAAAAATATGGAATTGAAAGCATTGTGCTTTACTTCTATAGCAAGGAAGTATTTGAAAAAATCGAATCTAAAAACGGTAATACTGTTAGCTCAAATATTACAGAAAATATAACATTTGAGCCGAGAAACCCTCCAGAAATCTTGAAAGTAAATGGAATTATCTATTCTCAAATCAGTAAATTACCAGAGATCATATGCTATATACCAGAAAATGATTTTGACGAAGTCAGTTCTGTTGCCATTAAGTTAGGTGCAGATTTGATTTCTCATAGAATTGCTGAAATATACCTTTCAGAGAGCGAAAAGCAGTTCATAAACAGGTTTACAGCGCTCTACACAACTTCACAGAAAATATCAAGCAAACTTGAAAAGAAAGAGGCTCTAGAAATCGCTGCGAATGCTGTAAAACAGATGACAGGAATGCAAAAATCAATAGTGATGATTGTAGAAGATGCTAATAGTATTGAGCAAAGCTTCTTCGATCCAGAGCGTACAGTCGTCAAAGGAATAATGGAAGAGCATCCTGAAAAAATCTGGCAAAAAGGATTTTTTAAAGCAGCTTTCGACTGTTTAAGCAATCAAAAACCTGTGCTGGCTAGTTTCGGCAACTTTGGAATAACCCTTCTTTCTATTCCAATAATTTATCAGGGAAGGGTTTTTGGGGTTCTTGCCGGCATAACATCTCTTGGAAAAGCTGAAGCAAAACGTGATCTAAAAACGATGGAAGTAATTGCTTCAATATTGAGCCTTTATCTGGTTAATACTGAACTTCTTAAGAAACGAGAAGAGCTAGCGATAAGCCAGGAAAGAGATAGGATCGCCAAAGAGATGCACGATAACTTGATACAATCGCTTTTCAGTATTCTACTCTTGCTAGAAGTTTCCCTGAAAGAAATCGAAAGCAAGCCCGAATCTGCTCCAGAAAAATTAATCACAATAAAAGAAAGGATACAAAGTCTCATCAAAGAAACCAGGGAAATGATATTAAAACTCTATCCCCAATCTTTAACAGATGAAGGTTTTAGATCAACACTTGAAAGAATTCTTTCAAATTTTTCAGGCGTTCGAATAAATTTAGATCTCGATTCCCTACCAGAAGGTACACCCCTCTCAGTCGAGAACGCTCTATTACGCATCACCCAGGAAGCGGTCAGCAATGCAGTTCGTCATAGTAGAGCAGAAAATATAAACATTTCTCTTAAAAATATAGAAGGAGAGTTGATTTTAAATATTAAAGACGATGGGATAGGATTTGATCCAAGCCTAATTAATAAGTACCTGGATTCGAAGGAACATTTCGGATTGTCATCTATAGTCGAAAGAGCAAAAAGCCTGGGTGGTCAAGCCGAATTCGATACAAAACCCAATCAAGGGGTTTCCATAACTGTAAGGATTCCAGTTAATGATGGAAAGAAAAATTAAGGTAGCGATTATAGACGACCATGCGATAGTACTCGAAGGGCTGACCAAACTTTTTAATTCGAAACAAGAATTTGAAGTTGTTTTTGCCACCACAGACGGCAGGCAGGCATCAGAAGTTGCCTCATCATTAGAAATCGATATTTTAGTTCTTGATGTCCGCATTCCAGGATTAGATACTTCCAGATTGATAAGGTACCTGAAAGAAAAGAAGCCTGAACTTAAGATTTTATGCCTATCCTCGTTCGATTCACCATATGAGATTGCTGAACTTTTGAATTCTGGTGCCCACGGTTATATCGTAAAGTCTGCAAGCACAGAAGAAATTCTTAATGCAACACAGAGAATTCTTAGTGATGGACTATATATTGATCCGCAACTTAAAATATTTGATTTTCCTCAAAAAGTCAGTGAAATTCTTCAGAAAAAACTAACACAAAGAGAAACTGAAATTGCTCGCTTGATTGTTAAAGGTTTATCCAACAAGGAAATTTCAAGATTACTCCAGATTTCAGAATCAACAGTAAAAACTCACATTAAAAAAATAATGGAAAAGTTAAATGTCAGAAATCGAGCTGAACTTGCAACTGAAGTGCTGAGGGACGGCTTGGTGCGTGAAAGCGATTAGATTTGCACCTTTATGGATCAGATCTTTAGATGATGCTGATAAAATCACTTTCTTCTCGTTTGTTTTTTCCTTCTTTCTTTTAATAAATAGTAAAGTATTTAACCTTTATGACATTCTTGAGTATGCGCTTCTTGTTTTCCTTTTCATAACTCAAATTAAGTTCAAATCAGATGGAGAAATCTCAAAAGCAGAATTTACCGTCCATCTCTTTTTAATGGTATCTTTCATCACAGTCCTTACATCTAATGGTTACAAGAGTCCCTTTCTTCCATTGCTGCTTTCTTCTTTGCTTTTAATCACTTTAAGAAGCAATCTTTTGAAATCAATTATTTCTGTAGCGTTGACTTTTTCGGTTCTCTTATTTCATGCTTATGTCGGTTCAGTTAACAAATCTACATCTGCCATAATATACTTGTCTAGCCTTTCTTTTTCCTATTTGTTGGCCTCAGTCTTAATTCACTTAAGCAAGGCAAAAAATTTGAGTAATAATAATGATATCTTGAGCCTGCCTGAAGAGTTTCAGGCAAAAACCTTCATAGAAAAACTATGGTATGTGCTCGACCTTGAAAAGGCAATTTCTAAGATGCGCTCTGAAGAGTTAATAATCACTGAGTATTTCAGGCAAAACCCTCTCTGCCCACCTGTTTGCGAAGTTATTGTTGTCTATAGACCCGAATCAAAGATAGTTCTTTACAAGTATGATATCGATACTGAAAAGATAAGTTCATCCACAGTGAACTTACCATTTAGTTTTGAAAAAAGAATACCACCTGAAAAAATATATGATAATGTCCTTAAAGAATTCAAACTCACAACAAGTAACGAGCTTTTTGCAATCTATCACTTTTCAGGTACTTTAGAAAGCGTTAACTCTCATCTAATAAAGTTGATAGACAGCCTCTTCGTTGAAGTTCTCGCTGAAGCAAGACTTCTTTCATATAAAAACTTGGTGATTGAGCAATTGATAAGTGCAGAAAATTTCTTACATAGTTTATTAAAGGAAGGTCCACCTAAAGATCTTTTAGAGAATGCTGCCTTATCTGTAAAGAAAATCGCATTTGTTGAAAAATCATTTTTAATACCTTGCAACGATCTCAAAGAAGGTAAACCAAATATGGAAAAAGCCATAATCAAAGGTCCTTTTATTCGATATCCAGAAGATGCCTGGAGAATCAACGTTGAAATGTTAGCTGAAGAAATTTGTCGAACTGGAATTCCAAAGATCATTGAAACAGAAAAGTTCAAAATTTTCGCAGTACCAATAAAAGATTCTAACTACATCTATGGCGTCCTTGGCGGGATTGCAGCCAAAGATGCAGTAGTTGAAAGAGCGTTATCGAGTGCTGAATTCACTGCAAGCGTGCTTGCTCTACAGTTAAGAAGACTTATTGTTGAACCTTTTTTCACTGAGCCAAGTGTAGTTGACAAGAGCTTATTTTTAAGATTTCATTCAAAAATTCTTAATCTTCAAGAAATCGTCCACCAGTTAGAATCTAGAACCGAGTTAAAGCCTAATAGCTCCAGGATATTGCCTATCTTAAAAGAGGTAGAGCAAGCCATCTATAGAATTCTTTTTAGAGCTATTGACGAAGAAAACCAAAAAGTATCAACAAGCATCCTTAAAAGTGCTCTGAAAGACATCAAAGAAAAATTACATCAAACTAATATCTCTTTAAATTATTCATTTGAGGGAGAATTTACTATTGAGCCTAAAATCATGAGATCTATCATCATAATAATTATTGAGGCACTGACAAATGCTTTGGTCCATTCCAATGCTACTGAAATCGCGCTGGGCCTAAAAGAAATGGATGGCAATCTTTTAGTGTATATCAGCGACAATGGCTTAGGTTTTAACTTAAGAGCTGTTTTGGATGAACTGAAAAAAAATAAAGAAAGATATTCAGGACTCAAGAAAATTGCCTTTGAAACAAAAAATATTGGTGGCAATTTGAAAATAAGAAGCTCGCCTTCATCAGGAACATCAGTAGAAGTCTATATTAGCGTAAAGAAGGATAATAGCTGATAAAAGAATCATCTGACTCGTAAACTTTTACATACTCAACCCTAACGTTAGGTGGCATTTTTTCGTTCATTTTTTCTGCAATTAGTATACAAAGGTTCTCTGCTGTTGGTGAAATCTCTTTAAAATAATCAAGTTCATTGAGATATTTATGATCGAATTCTTGAAGAACCTCTTTTAGAGATTTCTTAAGTTCAACCAAATCGATAAGCATCCCTTTATTGAGACTGGTTCCATAAACACTTACTTCAACCTTGTAGGTATGGCCATGCAATTTTGCGCATTTTCCCTCATAGTCTCTTAGAAAATGGGCGCAATCAAATTTTCCTATGGCTGTGGCCAAGAATTTGCCCTTTACAGGTGTGTTTTTCTTTTCTGAAAGATCAAGTGCTCGATTGCAGAGTCTATCGGCCTCAGAATTTTCTTCTCTTTTCACATGGACAAACTTTACTTTATTAAAAGAGGAAGATAAGTTATTGATCTTATCAAGAAGCCCCTTTAGTGTTTCGCTGTTAACCTTATATTGACCTGAGATCTGGCGAACAATCAATTCGCTATCAGTTCTAATCTCTACCTCATCCGGTTTATACTTTTTTGCTCGATTTAGGGCTTCTATTACTGCTTGATACTCAGCCTGATTGTTTGTAGCCTGACCAATAATTTCTGAAAACTTCTCTAAAACCTGCATATCTTCAGTAAGAATTACACCACCAATAGCTGCAGGTCCTGGATTTCCGCGAGAAGCTCCGTCAGTATATACGATTACCTTCATTTTTTATAACCCTAAGAACTCTTAGTTTTAAAGTAAATAATTCGACCGCAGTAGGGACAAGTATGCAAACTTTTCTTATCTCTCTTCAGGCTATCAACTTCTGATTTTGAAAGCTGAATGCTGCAAGCCGAACAATAATATTTTGGTTTACCTTCTTCAACGATTTCTACTGGAGCCACTACTTCGTGTTTATAAATCTTTTTCAAAGTCAAGAAAAGTTTTCTTGCGTCTTCAGGTAACTCTTTCAAGGCTTCTTCTAGTTCTGACCTCTTCTTTGAAAGAAGTGCCTTTAACTCCTCTTTTCTATTGGCTTCTCCACCTATTCTTTCTGCTAATTTGCTGATAGCCTGTTCATATTCCTCAATTTTTGCTTTAATTGTTGAAAGTTCGTCTTTGGCAACTTTCACTTCTTCTTCAATCAACCTTATATGTTTCTTTCTAGCTTCAATATCGTCCTGAAGAGCTTTGAGCTCTTTTGGGTTAGTGCCGCCCTTGTTAAGCTTCGATTCTTTTTCTTTTAAGGCATCTTTTTCAATTTCTAATTCGCCTTCGCTTTTTTTTAGGCTAAGTTCTTTTTCATGGTAGATTTTTTTGGCTTCTTCAAGTTTTTCTCGCAAATCATCAAGCATTCTTTCAGCATCTGCAGGAATCCTTTCAAGTTCCTCTTCGTAAGCCTCAATTAAGAGACTAATTTCTTGAACCTTCTTTAGAGTTTCAATAACTCCCATTTCTCCTCCCGAGCAATTTAATTTTTTCACCAAAAAAGGAAATTAATTGGCTCTCTAGCCAATCGATGAAGTACCTTTCAGCCGAAGCATGATTAACCTGAATTAGGTTAAGGCCATGCTGAATTAAATCCTTTTTCTCGTGATAGCCGAGATCGCCTGAAACAAAAGTATCGGCAGAATATTTTATCACATCTTTAACAAAATTTCGTCCACTTCCTGGTAGAAATACAACCTTGCCAGCTTTATCTTTTGTTTGAATTGAATCTTCAACTTCGATTCCTAAACTAAGTAACAAATTGTAGAAATCTTTAAAACTCCCTTCAAAATCAAATGCTCGGCCAATGCCTGTGCCCTTTCTATATCTCCTCACTTCGTAAATCTCTATTAATGGTTCTTCGTATGGATGAAACTCTTCAATAATTCCAACTACCATATCAAGCTCTTTTAAAGATGCAATGAATTCGATTCTTGACTCCTCTATACGATTACATTTATTCATTTCACCAAATCTTGGATTAGAACCCTTTAGAGAACAAAACTGGCCGGTGCCTTGGGACGAGAAAGCACAGGCATCATAAAATCCTATACGTGATATCTTATTTGCGGCAAGTATATTAAGAATCGATTTCTCATACTCGATTGGAACGTAAGTAACAACTTTGTAACTCCTTTGATAAGTTCTTTTAAATGGTAAAGCATTAGAAAAACCTATTTTATCAAGCATATAATCTAAATATGAATTTGCAGTTGAATCAGCATTCGTGTGCATAACAATCAAGCTTTTACCTTCTGTTTCCATAAGTTCTAAAATCTTCTTTACGACCGGCGATAAATTGCCTTTCGATTTTAAGTAAGGAGGATGGTGAACAATCAAAGCATCAATTGAACCTATATCTAACTCAGTTAGATCTTCTACTTCAAGCGCAACAGCAACCACATTTAAATTGTCCTTACCCTTCAACCAGACGCCTGAATTGTCCCAATCTTCTTGAAGCTCGAAGGAAGCCAACCTATCTAAGAAATCCAGTAGCTCATCAAATGAGACCATCTTTAATTTTCCTTCCTGATAATGCAATCGCAAGAAGGACTATGGAAAGTGCTGTAAACACAATAGATACCAAGGCAGATACTTTTATTAGAAGAACATCCGAGTTTCTTATAGGGGCTCTTGGATGCATAATACTAAACCTGAAAATCCAAATACCGATTGATAACAAAGATCCGGCAGTATAGAAATATGGAGTGAATTTCTTATCGAAAAACCAATCCAACAAAAAGACAAAAAGGAAGATGAAAATCACCCTAACAGCAATGATCATCCTTGGTTCTTGCCAGAATACTCCGCCCCAGCTCAACCTTGCAACCAGAGCCGAAAGTATAAAGTAAACAACCCAGGAAAAGAACGATATCCTGTAGGAAACCTGATTAAGAACGAACAGGAGTTGATTCTTTCTTAATTTCCAGAATATACCGAATAAGATGGTAAGCAAAAGCAGAGCAAGCGAACCAATAAAAAATCCAACGTGCAGATAAACCAATCCTATGACTTTTCCGATTGTCTTTTCTGAAGGTGAGAAAGCAGCAGAAAGAACTCCTACTACAAGGAAGGCAAGTGATATTCTAAATATGGTTTGATTTAGGTTGAGTATCTTATTCATCGCTATTCTGGAATCACGTCAGCTGGTTTTTCTTCTCCTGCAAAAAGCAAGAAACCATCGACCAACCACTTCTTATTGACTTTCTTGAGTTCAAAAGCAGCCTGCTGATGAAGAAAATAATCCCCTGCCCTTTCCTGATCGATACCAAGCCAGATATCCACAAGAACGACCAAATTATCCTTTTTCTTTTCGCCAGGCTGCACAGAAACAATCTTACTCCTCTTTGTATCAAGATATATTCTCCTAACATTCTGATGCACTGAACCTACAGACAAAGCATCCTGTACTTCCTTCTTTTCTTCCACCTGTTTACGAAAATCATCAGTACATAATACAAGTATGTTCTTCCATCCTCCGTTCTTTAAAGCTTTTGATGAAAGCCATGCATTCCAATAAAAATCCTGAATTACTTCTACTGCATTTTTCATATCATTATTCTTTTTTAAAATCTCCTGCACCTGTCTATCAAGAGGTATGGAAATCTTATGCTTTTCGTAATATGAACGTTGAAATGAATATTTGTATGCTACTAAGCTGATAACCAATAAAACAAAAATAGCTGCCAATCTCTTAAGTCTACCAGACACCGATTGCCTCCCCACTCAAAAAAACGGCTTTAAAAACCGATTTATGATTTTAATACAAGAAAGTATAATTTTTTAGACAAATAGATTTGGGCGATTGGCTCAGGGGGAGAGCGCCTGCTTCACACGCAGGAGGTCACTGGTTCAAATCCAGTATCGCCCACCAGAAAAATTTTTTAAAAAAGTCTAAGAATTTCTCTGCTTTTAAGGATTTAAATGCCGCTTATATTACATCGTCCTTTTTGATTATGCCTACTGAAACTGATTTTGTTCTTTTCAACTAGAATTTCATTTATTTTTCAAGAGTAGTTTTTTTAATAATTGGCCAGTTTCTTTATCTTCGCAAAATATACTTGTCCCAAGCATGCCTCTTGTTAGAAAAATCCTGTAGCGATTTTTCAATAATCTTATTGCCTTTTCTTCTGCTTTAATGTCTCCTTCTCTTGCTCTCTCTATTAATTTTTTCAAGCTAGGTTTTCCTATAGTATCTTGACAATTCTCTCCAATTTTCCAACTTCCGTTTCTCCAAACTAGATCTCTTCCCCAAATAACACCCACATAATCAGCTTCAAAACCCTGGCAACCATAGACTGAGGCACAATGAGTTAATATATTTGACTCATCACCAAGCCAGAATCGTGGATATTGAATCCTTTCATCCATAAGCCAATAGACTTGGAGAGGAAGCCCATTAAAATATAAGCCCTTATAAATCTCCAAATCGCTATACATTGGATAACCAACTCTCAGATTCATTATAGTTCGAGCATCTTTATTTTTTCTATCACCAGGCGATTCGGTAAATGAAGCTACCAGAGCTATTTTGTAGGATTTTCTAGTGATTTCTTTAAGATATTCAAGCAATTCAGTTATATTCTCAAAAAGCTTCAATTCATATTCATTCGAATTTTTATAAACACTGGGATTTCCATTTAACAGATCCTCTATAAATTTATGGTAGCTTGACCCTCCTCTAACACGGTAAACTCCCTTTAAAGTCATAACCTCATAAGGAATTTTAAGATCATCTGCTGTCTTGATAAAATTCTCTTTAAATCCTTCCTCTTCAGCATTCAATATCTGAGTTTCATCATAGAAAAATACTGTTATATCACCTCTTTGCATTGTCATTCGAATATTTTCTTTGGTCATTTTCTGAGCTTCGTCATAAATAACTATCTCGAAATGAGGTTTATTAGGATCACCTTCTGCTAATCCTGAGTTAGTACGCGTTGAATAAAATTTTATAAAAGAATCCAATCCGCATTCTTTTTGTTTAAATATTTCTC
>JAOADC010000064.1 GCA_026417515.1 Actinomycetota bacterium | reverse complement strand
AATCTATCGGCTTGCGAAGACTGGTTTTTAGCCCACAAACTTAAAAAAGAAAAAATAGATCTGTTCTCTTTTATAATTTCTCGCGTAGCAAGCAAGTCTATCCTTGATTTAAAGCATCCAATAGGCAGCTACGAGTTCTTTGAGGTGCTTAGTCAAGCTATCATACTAAGTGGTATGTCGATGATTATTAGCGGATCTTCAAGACCAGCAAGCGGATCCGAACATCTAATAAGTCATGCTATTGACAAATACTTTCCGAGGTCCAATCTGCATGGTGAACAGGTAGCAGTTGCAACTCTTTTTGTAACGGCTCTAAGAAAACAATTTGACCTGTTGGAAATATTGAAGAACTTTTATTTAACCTATGGTCTTCCTACCAACCCTTCTCATTTAAATTTATCAAAGGAAGAGTTCTTAAAAGCAGTATTAAAAGCTCCTAATATGAGAAAAGAAAGATTCACAATTCTAAACATAGTGAAGAAAGAGGAATTGAGAAAGGCTTATAATGTAGCATTCAATGATGATTAAGAAGAAATCTCGGAAGAAATTAATGTTTATATTTGGAACAAGGCCTGAAGCCATCAAGCTTTCACCGGTCATTAAACTGGCAGAGAAAGAAGACGATTTTGATAAAGTTATCGTATCCACTGGACAGCATCGAGAGATGCTTGACGATATCCTCAGGCTTTTTGATATTGAACCTAACTACGATCTCAATTTGATGACAAAGAATCAAACTCTTTTTGATATATCTTCAAGAGCATTACATGGATTACAGAAAATAATTGAAGCAGAAAAACCGGATTTAGTGTTGGTTCAAGGGGATACAACAACCACTTTTGTGGGTTCGCTCTCAGCCTTTTACCACAAAATACCTATTGCTCATGTGGAAGCAGGCTTGAGATCATACAACAAATACGCACCTTTTCCTGAAGAAATGAACAGAGTGCTCACATCGAAATTGGCAGATCTTCATTTTGCGCCAACTGAAAACAACAAAAATAACCTTTTAAGAGAAGGAATTCCAGAAGAACAGATCTATGTTACTGGAAACACAGTTATCGATGCTCTGTTTGAGGTTTTAAAAACCACCAGTGAATTCAAATCAAGTGCACTACGAAAAATTGATTTTGATGAGTCAAAAGTAATTCTTGTAACCACACATCGAAGGGAAAACTGGGGAAATAATCTGATAAAAATTAGTACAGCGTTGAAGAAAATTGCAGAGGCTCGTCCAGATATAAAGATAGTCTATTCTTTGCATAAGAATCCAGTGGTTAGAACCGTTGTAAAAAGTATATTAGATGGTGTTAAGAATGTTTTTCTACTTGAGCCCATTACATATAGCGATTTCTGTGTACTGATGAAAAAAAGTTGGTGCATTTTAACTGATTCTGGCGGCATTCAGGAGGAAGCGCCATCTCTGGGTAAACCAGTTCTCGTGCTACGTGAAGTTACTGAAAGAGGCGAGGCAGTGGAAGCTGGGACCGTTAAAATCGTTGGCACTGATACCAATAAGATTATTGAATATACCTATAGATTGTTAGATGACGAAAATTTCTATCAGGATATGGCAAGAAAGATAAATCCTTATGGAGACGGCCAGTCCTCGAAAAGAATAATACAAATTATCAAGGAATTCTTTAATAAGTAGTGTTTATCCAATCTTTTTCTTTTTATTTTGATTTCGCTTAGAATCTAATAGGCAGATTTATCTTAGGAGATTTAGTATATGTTGAGGTTACCTTCAGATATTTTGTTTCCCGATTTCTTATTTCGTCAATATCATTTAATTCTAACTAGCAAAATTCAATTTACAATCTTTTACATAGAATCAGGAGGATGATTTATTTTGGAGCGTTTCTCTTTTGTGTCGGATAGAGCAAACCTCGGCAAAAATGTTTCCATAGGAGTTGGAGTGGTCATTGAAGAAGATGTTTCAATTGGCGATGGTACAGAGATTGGCAATTATGTAGTTATCAAGTCTGGAACTCGGATAGGTAAAAACTGTATCATTGGCGACTTTTCCTTACTTGGGAAAAAACCTGCACTATCTCCAATGAGCACAGCCATAGGAAAAATAAACCTTCTTGAAATCGGAGATAACGTTAAAATAAACAGTTTTGCGATATTGTTTGCAGGTTCAAAAATAGACGATGGTTGTGTAATTGGTGACAGAGCAACAATTCGCGAGAGAGTGACCATAGGTAGAGAATCAGTTATTGGTTTAAATGTTTGCATCGAGAATGATACAAGCATAGGAAGTAGATGTCGCATCCAAACAAACGCCTACATAACAGCATATACTATCGTTGAAGATTACGTTTTTATAGCCCCCTGCGTTACAACCACCAACGACAACTATATGGGAAGAACGAAAAAAAGTGTTGAAATGATGAAAGGACCAGTTATAAGAAAAGGTGCCAGAATAGGTGGTAACGCAATTTTACTTCCTGGTGTTGTAATTGAAAAGGAAGCATTTGTTGCTGCAGGTTCAGTTGTTACAAAGGATGTTCCTGAAAAATCAGTTGTAAAAGGAGTTCCTGCCAGGCCATTTAAAGAAGTTCCAGAAGAAGAACTCCTTATTTACCAGAATTATTATGAAGAGGAGGAGTCCTGATTGAGAAAAGTTCCGTTGATGGATATCAGGTCACAGTATTTGGAACTTAAAACGGATATTGACGCTGCAGTTAAGGACGTGTTTGAACGCTCAGATTTCGTACTGGGCAAAGAGGTAGAGGCCTTCGAAAGGGAGTTTTCGGACTACTTAGGCATAAAAAACACTGTTACAGTTGCAAGCGGCACAGACGCTCTAATTTTGATTCTCGACGCTCTTTCCATAGGTAAAGGTGATGAGGTTATAACCACCCCATTTACCTTCTTTGCAACTGCAGAGTCAATAATGAGAGTGGGTGCCAAACCAGTATTTGTCGATATTGAGCCTGAGACGTTTAATATCGACCCTGATAAGATCGAAGATGCCATTACAGAAAAAACGAAGGCAATTATACCTGTACATATCTTTGGCCACCCTGCTGAAATGGATCGCATAAATCAGATAGGTAACGAATATGATTTATTTGTGATTGAAGATGCTTGCCAGGCAGCTGGTGCTGAATATAAAGGCAAAAAAGCAGGTACCCTTTCAGACGCTGCTGCTTTTTCCTTTTTCCCTACAAAAAACCTTGGTTGTGCTGGCGATGGTGGAGCAGTGACCACAGAAGTAGATGCCATTGCTGAGAAAATTCGACTACTCCGTGTCCATGGAAGTTTTCAGAAGTATTATCACGAAACAATTGGTTATAACAGTCGCCTGGATACAATCCAGGCAGCAGTTTTAAGGATTAAACTCAAGAAACTCGATGAGTGGAACGAAAGAAGAAGAAATATTGCCAGGCTCTATAATGAGGCTTTATCAGACCTTCCGCTGGTTCTTCCTTTTGAGAAGCCTGAATCGAAACATATTTATCACCTTTATGTTATAAGGGTTGAAGAGGGTTTAAGGGACAAACTGGCCGATTATCTCGAGAAAAACGGAGTTGGAACCGGAATTTACTATCCAGTACCGTTACATCTTCAAGAAGCATGCGAAGAACTCGGATACAAAGAAGGCTCTCTTATCCAAGCAGAAAGAGCATCAAAAGAGGTTCTTGCCCTTCCAATGTCTGCTCACCTTAGTGAGGATGATGTAGAATACGTGAGCAGTAAGATTAGAGAATTCTTTAATAATTAAATCAAAAATCTTAGATTCTGTTACAATTTAGTAATAACATCTGTTACAAGGTGATTTTTTTGGCAAGCAAATCAAATAACGAAAAACCAAAACGTAAAGGACTTTCTTCTGGTGTTGTTGAACGGCTTTCTCTTTATCTTAATTGTCTGTTGCAGTTTAAAGAAAGTGGTTACAAATACGTTTCTTCAAAGGAAATCGGATTTTGTACAGGAATAAATCCAGCAGAGGTCAGACGCGATTTAATAAAGATCGGTTCAGTTGGTAAGAAAGGGCTTGGCTATCCAGTAAACGAACTAGTAAAAGTTATACAGAAGTCTTTAAGGTCTGAAACACCGGAAAAAGTGGCTCTTGTAGGCGCTGGAAATCTGGGCACAGCAATAGCAGGATTTGAAGGAATTTCAAGGCATGGTTTTAAAATTGAAGCAATTTTTGATATAGACCCTAATAAGATAGGAAAAAGAATAAATAAGATACCTGTATATGATGTTAAATACCTTGAAGAAGTGATAAAAAAGAAGAATATAAGAATTGCCATTATCGCCACGCCTAAAGAAGCAGCATTAGAGGTATTTCAAAAACTTGTTGCTGCTGGAGTAAGAATAGTAATTAACTACACAGACACGATGATTAAAGCTCCGCCTGGAGTTAAGGTTCATAACGCAAATCCTGTAGTAGAGATACTCCACACCCTTTACTTTCTTTCAAAAGCCGAAGATTAGGGTGATCTGTTTTGAAGAGGGTTTTTGCGCTTCTGGCTGGTGGTAAGGCCAGCCGTTTAGGTGGAATAGAAAAACTTAACCTTGATTTCAATGGAAGAACTCTGATTGATCATATAATTGAAAAATATTTAAAAACAGAATTTTTTGATCGTTTCGTCGTACTCTCTGGCTCAAAAAAACCTGAAGAATTTAGAACTGGCTACGATTTAGAGTTCATCTCTGACGTTGTAGATGATGGAGGTCCTCTCTTAGCGCTTTACTCTCTTCTTTTAAATTCTTCTCCTGAAGATCACATATTTCTTCATGGCGGAGATATGCCATTTACAGAACCAGAACCAATGTTTTATCTATACGATAGATTTAAAGAAGGATTTGATGTTGTAATACCTGAAAGCAACAAAGGATCGGAACCTTTGTTTGCCTGGTATTCAGCAAAAACAATAGACGCTGTTGAAAAAGTCGTTTCTATGGGAAAAAGAAGGGTCGTTTCTTTCTTTCCCTTAATTTCAGTACGTGAAGTGAGGTACGATGAAATAACCAATCTGTGCAATCCTGATCTTTTCTTTTTCAACATAAACACTGAGGAAGACTACAGGAAAGCACTGATACTTTTGGAAAGATTCTGTGAAAAGAACGATTAAGGTTTTTAAAGGAAACGAGTATATAGGCGAAGAGGTCGAAATTCCAGAAGAGATTTCAGTAACCATTTATATAAACGGCAAGAATTTAGTAACTATTGCATCTTCAAATGATCATCTCGAGGAACTTGTTTTAGGTTTTCTTTTTACCGAATCAGTAATTAATAGAAAAGAAGATATAAAGACCATTGAAAAAGATGCTTCAAATAATTTCTACGTAAGAACTCAAAATAAGGTTTCTCTTGAATATGCTCGAACGAGAATTCTTACCTCAGGATGCTCCGGTGGAGAAATTTTAAGTGCAGAACTCAAGGGTATTCATCCTCTGAATTCAGATAAATCGTTTTCCTCAAGAGAAATCATCGATTTTGTTGAAGAATCCATAAGACTTTCAGGTAAAGAAAAGATTGGAGTTCATCACGCTTCAGCACTTCTTCCAGATGGTTCAATAATTGTTTTTTCAGATATTGGAAGGCACAATGCCTTAGATAAATTGGCTGGGTACATATTACTTAAAAACTTCAGTCCTCCAAGAATGGTTTTTGCAACCGGCAGGTTGAGTTCTGAAATGGTTGTTAAATCCTTAAGAATGGGTGCCAATTTGGCGATTTCGCTCTCCACTCCCACAACAGCAGCAATAAACCTTGCTAATAATTACAATCTGATAATTATTGGTTACGCAAGAAAGAACTCCTTTAAAGTCTATACGCATCCTGAAAGAATTAGATAGGTAAGTACTAGCAACAGTTATTTTTTTAAAAGAAACCACCTCCTTTGTTTTACTGGTATATAGACAACCAGGGTTTTTTAACTTTCCTGAGTTATTTATGGTCTCATTTAATTTTCTTATCTTACCTATTTCCTTTTTGATAGTTCTTCCATTGAATCTACATTTCGTTAAAAACAGATTCCCTTTACTTCATTTGTTTGAAAAAATCTATAAAAACTGATATAGTTACAATTGTTTCAAGTTCTTGCAAAGGAGTGTCACCGAAATGGGATTTTTGGGACTCTTGGGCCCGATAGGTTGGCCTGAACTCATCATCATTCTTTTTGTCGTCCTTCTTCTCTTTGGTCCAAAGCGACTTCCTGATATGGCGAAGGCACTTGGCCAGAGCGTTCGCGAGTTGAGAAAATCTGCTGAAGCAAAAGACGACGAAAGCCAAAAGAAAGAAGAAGAGAAGAAAGAAGATTAAAAATTAAATATTGGCCTCCGAGCCTGCTTTCCTAAAGGTTTAGCTGCCTATGGAAGCAGGTCGATAGGGTCAGTCGGGAAACCGGTTGGCCTCCCGTATTTGGAAAGGAGGCTCTAATAAATTTTGCATAAACGGCGCGCCTTTCCAATATGGGAGGCGCGCCATTCTTTTAAATGGGATTTGTAAGGAGGAGATAGGTGTTGGATGTTAGCAAGGAAGTCGAGTTAAAAATTGAGAGAGCAATTTTAGAAGCGTCAAAGGACGGAAGAATTCCTTGTGCAGTTGCTCGCAGAATAGCTGAAGAACATCAAGTTCCAATAAGGTTTGTAGGAAACAAAATAAATGAACTAAAAGTAAAGATCTATGCTTGCGAATTGGGTTGTTTCTAAGAAATCGATCTTAATCTCTTTGATTTTTACGCTTTTACTTATCCTTACTTTTTCTGCTTCCTGTACTAGGAAAAGCCAAGAACCTTCTATAGTTATCTACACAACAACGAGCATCTATGATAGTGGCTTATTGGACTTTCTTTTAAATGATTTCCACTCAGTCAAATATAAGATCGTGCCTGTAGGTACAGGAGAGGCATTGAAAAATGCTCAGATAGGAAATGCAGATCTAATCATTACCCACGCACCAGAACTTGAGAAGAGGCTTGTACTAAAAGGAGTGATTGAAAAACGGGTTGAGATTGCTCGAAATTACTATCTGCTTGTTGGACCTAGTAATGATCCTGCAGGTGTATCTTCTGCCTCCTCCCCGCTTGATGCTTTTAAATTGATTTATCAAAAAAATCAGCCTTTTGTTTCTCGTGGTGATAACTCAGGCACTCACCTGAAGGAGATTTCTGTCTGGAAGATGCTTGGAATAAATCCAAAAAAGAATAGGAACTATGTTGAATCTGGTCTTGGTATGGCAGAAACGCTCAGATTGGCTAATGAGAAAAATGCTTACACCCTGACTGATGTTGCAACTTTTTCAACTGTAAAGAGATTGAACCTAAAAAGTTTTTTCTTTAAGGACAAATTGTTTGAAAACATCTACAGCGTAAGTATCGTATCAGAGAGAATCATAGGTAAAGAGAGATACGAGGCATCAAAAACTATATTTGATTATCTTACATCAAAAAAAGCGGCTAAAAAGATAAGAGAGTTTTCTGAGAAAATGACCAAAAAAGGCGAACCACCAATTTTTATTAGTACTTTTAGCGGAGGCAATTAACCTTGGTTGATATTATTCAGTCAGCCCTAATGATATTGTTTCAACCACCAAAAGAACTTATCGAAGTTACTATTCTTACTGCAGAGCTTTCTTTTTTGGCAACCTTTTTTTCAGTGTTGATTGGTCTTCCCCTCGGTATCTTCGTTTATTCCTTAAGGAGCCGTTTTAAGAATCTGCTTCTTACGATTATCAATACAGGTCTTGCAGCCCCTCCGGTTGTCGTCGGTTTGCTCATTTTCCTTTTACTTTCCAACCGAGGTCCTCTCGGTTTTCTCGATCTTCTCTATACTAAACCAGCAATAGTCATTGCCGAAGTTTTTCTTGGTACACCAGTTGTTGCCAGTCTTGTTTACTCCTCGCTTGCTGGTGTGCCAGCTGAGAAGGTACTTCAACTGATTGGTCTTGGAGCAAGCCGGCTTCAAAGTGTCTACTATCTACTAAGAGAGGCCAGGGGTGGGATACTTGCCTCCATAATGGCTGCCTTTGGATCAGTCGTTTCAGAAGTTGGGGCAGTTCTTATGGTTGGAGGCAATATCAAAGGAGAAACAAGGGTTCTTACAACAAGCATTGTTTTGGAGACAAGACTCGGCAATTATGAAAAGGCTATTGCCTTTGCAATTGTTCTTCTGCTTTTTAGTTTCTTATTTAACTATGTTTTTTCTGCTGCACAGAGAAAGGAAGAAAGCAAAGCATGGTTGAACCATATCTGGCGCTGAAAAACATCGAACATTCATCCAATGAAAGTGGTTTTAAACTTAAAGTAGACAATCTTTCCTTTATTCAAGGTGAAAAGATTGCCATATTAGGAAGGAATGGTGCAGGTAAAAGTACGCTGGCTCGCTTAATTGCATTCATTGAAAAACCGCGCAGAGGAGAGATTTACTACAGAGGAAAAATAGTCAATTCGTCTCATCAAGCTACCTTACTAAGAAAAAAGTTTTCCTTCCTTGTTCAAAGACCTGTTTGCTTTTCAGGCACTGTTTCTAAGAATTTAGAAATTGCTGCTTTACTTAAAGGTATTGAGAAGAAAGAAGTTTCAAAGGTTATTGATGCCTTTGACATTTCCTCGTTTCTCCTCAGAAATTCTGACCAATTGTCAACAGGCGAAGCAAGACGTGTGCAACTGGCAATGGCATTCTTAGGTAATCCAGAATCGATTGTTCTTGATGAGGCTACCTCCTTCTTAGATGAAGAACAAAGGCTTCTACTCGTTGAGAGGATTTCTGATTTAATTCTTGATGAGCAAAACATCTTCTTTGTAACCCACCGACTTGATGAGGCAATACGCCTTGGCAGGAGATTGGTAGTTCTTGAAAATGGAAACATCATCTACGACGGTAGCTTTGAAAATCTTTCACTTAAAAGAACCAATGAACTACCACTAATTCTACAAGGGATTTCCGTAGTTTCTGGAAGAGTTATTGAAGTAAATGGCAGGTTTGTAAGAGTTAGGGCTTCTGAAGAAATCATAAGTGGGCACGCAAATGATTCAGTTAAGGTAGGCGATAGGATTCGCGCTGTTATCAAGGAAGATACAGTAATTATCTCAAATGAGAGCAGCAATCTTAGTTCTCAGAACCTTTACAGAGCACTTGTTTCAGAAATCTCTGAAGTGGCTGGAGAAGAAGGCTTTTTTAGGGTTACTTTCTCAAAGCCGTTTCCATTTGCAGCCATTGTAACAGGAGAATCTTTATTAAAACAGCGAATTGAAGCGGGAAAGTGGGTATATGCTTCTTTTAAGGCAAGCTCTGTTCTTGTTTATAAAACCGTGTGAGAGGTGATTGGTTTGATAACTTACAAAGAAGCTCTTGAAGAAGTGCTTCGTCGAGCGACACCCAAGTTTGCCATAAAAAAATATTTAATTGATGCAGTTAACCTGGTTCTTGCAGAGGACATAGTCTCTTCTGAAAATGTTCCTTTCTCAGATAACTCGGCTATGGATGGCTTTGCTGTTAGATTTGAGGATATAAAAGGAGCATCTAAGGAAAAGCCAGCCATCCTTGATTTGATAGGAGAAGTTCCTGCCGGAAAATCATTAAGTGGACAGATTTCTGCAGGCGAGGCAGTGTCCATATTCACAGGAGCTGTTATTCCTGAAGGTGCTGATACAGTTGTTGAAATCGAGGTCACTGAAGTTAAAGATGGTAAAGTCTATGTTTATGAGGAAAGAGAAATCGGTGCAAATATAAGAAGAAAAGGTGAAGATTTAAAAGCAGGCGAAATCGTTTTTTCAAAAGGCACACTGATAACACCTTCTGTTGTTGGCGTACTTGCATCCATCGGCAAAGCATCAGTAAAAGTATTTAAACCATTAACAGTTGCAATCATATCCACTGGTTCTGAACTGATTGATATTGGAGATAAAATGAAGGTTGGGCTGGTCAGAAACTCAAACACCTACCTTCTTGAAGCACATTTGAAAGAGATTCCATCTTTAAAAGTTCTTAACTACGGAGTGGTTTCTGATGACATCAGCAGTCTCGAGGAAGTATTTGAAGATGCTTCGATGAGCGCAGATTTAATTCTTTCCACAGGGGGCGTTTCACTTGGTGACTACGACCTGGTAAAACTTGTTCTTGAAAAGTTGGGTTTCAAACAGGTGTTCTGGAAGGTAGCGCAAAAGCCTGGAAAGCCCCTTGCTTTCTATGAAAAAAACGGAAAAGTCGCCTTTGGGCTTCCTGGAAATCCTGCTGCTGTTCATATCTGTTTCCTTGAATATGTTCGACCATATCTTCTTAAGAGTCTCGGTTATCAAAAGTGGAGCCCAATAGTTCTAAAAGCAAAACTAATGGACTCTCACTCAAAAAAGAAAGGAAGGCTTAACTTTTTAAGAGTTTTTCTGGAGGAAAAGAACGGAGAGATCTGGGCAAGAAAGGCAGGCAAACAGGGCTCTGGTGTTCTTTCAACTTCAGCAAGATCAAATGCAATTGCTCTTATTCCTGCAGAAAGGGAATTTGTTGAACCCGGAGAGATCGTTGAAGTTCATTACTTTTCAAACAATGGCTGGTGAAATCGATGAAGGATAGTTTCAACAGAACCATTGATTATCTGCGCATATCAATAACTGATAGATGTAATCTTAAATGTATTTACTGCATAACTTCAGAAAACCTCTCGTTTCTTCCTCGCGAACAGGTGCTAACCTATGAGGAAGTTCTTAAAGTATCAAGGGCAGCAGTTAAGGCAGGTATAAGAAAAATAAGGATAACAGGTGGCGAGCCACTGGTTAGAAGAGATATTGAAGAACTCGTGTCCGAAATCTCAAAAATCGAAGGTATTTACGACCTATCGCTTACAACTAATGGAACCTTGCTCCGTAACTATGCAGAAAGACTTTTAAGGGCTGGTTTAAAGAGAATTAACATAAGCTTGGATACACTCAACTCAGAGCGTTTCAAGCAGATAACAGGAGGAGGAGACCTGAACCAGGTTCTTGAAGGCATCGATGCAGCCATATCCGTTGGTATGGATCCTGTAAAAATTAACACTGTGCTTCTGGATGATGGGGTTGAAGAAGAGATTGATCTATTCCTGAACTTGGTTTACAGGAAACCTGTGCACGTACGATTCATAGAAAAGATGGATTTTGATGATGACTGTGGTTCCACCTCCAGCATAAAATGTTCGCGCTTAATCGAATTGGTTTCCTCAAGGGCTAAACTAAAAGAAACAGAAGGTCCTTTTGGCTTTGGACCAGCTACCTATTTTAAACCTGAAGGTGCCAGGGGAACCATTGGTTTTATCTGTCCGTACAGTCGACACTTCTGCAGTAGATGCAATCGATTGAGGCTTACTGCTGATGGAAAATTAAGACCCTGTCTCTTCTCAGACATAGAGGTGGATCTCAGACCAATTTTAAGAGATGTCAATTTTAAGGATTCTGACCTTTTAGAAAAAATAAGAGAAGCCCTTACCTTGAAGCCAGAGAGTTTTAAGCAGGCTAAAAGAAGTAAAAAAATAACTATGAGGCAGATTGGAGGCTGATTTTCAATGGATAATCTGACACACATCGATGAAAAGGGAAAAATGAAAATGGTCGATATTACTTCAAAGCAACCAACAGTTAGAAGAGCAGTTGCAAGGGGAAAAATTTGGATGTCTGAAAAGGCCTATCTTGCTGTTAAGAATAACACACTTGAAAAAGGAGAAGCCTTATCAACTGCCAGATTGGCAGGCATTATGGCAGCAAAAAAGACTTCAGAGCTTATACCGCTCTGCCATCCTCTTAAAATCACTAAGGTGACGGTTGATTTCCATTTAAACGATAATGAAAAATCTATCGAGGTTGAATCAAGGGTAAAGGGATTTGATGCAACTGGCATGGAAATGGAAGCACTAACTTCTGCATCAGTTGCCCTGCTTACCATCTATGATATGGCAAAGGCGATTGACAAATCGATGCTTATTGGCGATGTCAGACTCGTTTACAAATCAGGTGGAAAATCCGGTTCCTTCATAAGGGAAGGTGAAGAGGTTGAAGAGAATTGGTAAGGTGGTCTCAATAAATGTGAGCGAGAAGAAAACAGTAAGAAAAACTCCTGTTAAATATGCAGAAATAATCAAAGATTTTGGCATAAAAGGGGACGCTCACGCTGCAAACTGGCATCGTCAGGTTAGTTTCCTTGCAATTGAAAGTATTGAAAAGATGAGAAAAAAGGGACTGAATGTAGGTCCTGGTGATTTTGCAGAAAACATAACTACTCAAGGATTTGACCCATTATGCCTTCCAATAGGATCAAAGTTTAAGGTTGGCGATGTTTTGTTTGAGGTAACTCAACATGGCAAAGTCTGTCATACGAAGTGTGCGATTTATTACCAGGCAGGTGATTGCGTAATGCCGAGAGAAGGAATTTTTGCAAGAGCACTTAGCGATGGTAAGGTTTGTGTCGATGATGATATTTATGTTGTTGAAGAAGAAGAAACACTAATTGATAATAAGGAGAAGTAATATGAGGAAGAATATGGGGGATTTTACAGCCGCCGTAATTACGGTTTCAGATAAGGCATACGCTGGCATAAGAAAGGATGAAGGAGGACCAGCTCTTATTTCTTATCTCGAATCTAAAGGTTTAAAGGTCGTTTATAGCGAAGTGGTTCCAGATGAGGCGGAACTAATTCAAAAATCAATCATCGAAGCAAGTAGAAAGGGTGCAGACTTAATTCTTACAACAGGTGGCACAGGCTTTTCTGTTAGAGATATCACACCTGAGGCGACACTTTCATTGATTGAACGACAGGTGCCTGGAATAACCGAATACATAAGAATGAAGAGCGCTGAAAACAATCCATATGCAGTTCTTTCCAGGGCGGTATGTGGAATTTTTGAACGTTCGATCGTCCTTAATCTTCCTGGCAAACCAAAGGGCGCTGTTGAATCTCTTGCGCTTGTTCTTGATCCATTGCTCCATGGAATTGAAATCTTGAAAGGTGAGGTAACAGAACATGCTTGATTATCTCTGGAACAAAAGAATCGCCATCATTTCTTTTCTATTCTTGTTGATTGCCATCCTGCTTCTTGTTATGCCTCCAGAAGCTAAACTTGGAAACAAAGTCAGATTGGTTTACTTCCACGCATCAATTGCTGAAAATTCAATCATTTTCTTCGTGATGGCTGGTATCGCTTCTCTTATCTTTTTATTTTCCAAAGGTGAAAACCTGTTTCTTAGAGCAATATCTTTATTTTCAGTTGGATTTTATCTCTGGGTTTTCCAGACCATACTTGGTGCTGTCAATATGAAGGTTATCTGGGGAAACTTTTTCTGGTCAGAGCCCAAAGCAAAGATGGGATTAATCCTTCTTGCCTTCTCGCTCGTACTTTTTGTTCTAAACGAAGCAAGAATATTTTCAAAAAAAGTGCTTTCCTTCCTCTTTATCGCAATGGCGCTTCTTGCCATTTTTGGTCTTCTTTTCGTGAGCAATGTTTTTCATCCTTCAAATGCAATATTTGGATCTGATGTTCTTGCCTACAAAATTATTTTTGTTGTACTCGTAATTTCCTGGTTTATCATCAACTTGCTTTGGTCAGAAAAGATATTTCGATCAATGCAAGTTACCAAAAAAACTGACAAGAAGTGATATAATTCTCTCTTGGTTTAAATAAAGATGGCTGGTGAGTCATGGAAAAACTTGAAGTGATCATTTTCTGGCTTGCCCTTGTATCTGCTGGGATCACAAGCCTTTTTTATGTGAGACTTTTCTTTATCAAGGGAGAGTCAACTATATATCATCGCCTTGCATCGATTTTTTCCATAGCAACTCTTATTTCTATTGCCATAGTTGTTGCCCTTCAGTGGCTAAGAACAGGTCTTCATCCATTCACAGGTCCTTTTTCTGCAAAAGTCTTTTATGCTTTTTCCGTTCTTCTCGTATTCTCGGTTTTTGAAGCGCTTTACTCTAAGAAAGTCCCAAGAATAAAAAGCGTTGGTGTGCTCATCTTTCCAACAGTTGTTCTCCTTATGCTACTTGCCTGGTCACAGTTTGAAGCAAGCTCTTCACTTCCACCAGCACTAAGCAGTTTCAGGGTTTTTGTTCATATTTCCTCTGCCATACTTGCATATGGCTCGTATACAGTTGGAACCATTTTTGCAGTCATCTATCTAGTCCAGGAAAACCAATTAAAGCGAAAAAGAGGGCTTCAGGGCACCTCTCAAAAACTTCCTTCCCTTGAGACTGCTGAACTTGCCACTCATCGCGCTCTTGGCATAGGCTTGATATTTACAGTTATTCTCCTTCTAACTGGTATGTTTACCGCTCAGATGGTATGGGGAAGAATGTGGGATTGGCAAGAGCCAAGGGAAGTATCTGCTCTAATTATGTTTATTGTCTACTCTTTCTACTTTATTGTAAGAGACGTCCTTGGCCATAGGGGCAGAAAATCAAGTTATATTGCACTTATAGGTTTTGCTGTTGCAATCTTTACCTATTTCACTCCTGCTCTATTCACAAGCCTACACGCCTGGGGCAGGGGATTTTAAACATATGTTTTTAATGTACTTGTTTAAGGTGATTTGCTGATGCCTATAATTGGAGCGGGGCTTAGCCATAAAACTGCCCCGGTTGAAATAAGAGAAAAATTGTCAATAAGTGAGAACAAACTGCCTGAAGCGCTTTCGCATCTCCTTTCAAAGGATTCTATTTCTGAGGCTGTGATACTCTCTACTTGTAACCGCACAGAGATATATGCTGTTACAGAAGAAGTCGACCAGGGAAAAGCAGATATCATTGATTTCCTTTCTGAATACCATAATTTTGATCGAAATGCATTTGTTCAAGCACTTTATTTCTTCAGCGAAGAACAGGTAGTAAGACATTTGTTCAGAGTTGCTTCAAGCCTTGATTCGATGGTCATTGGTGAGGCTCAAATTCTTGGCCAGGTTAAGGACGCCTACAATATTGCATATGAAAACAAAGCAACTTCACTCGTCTTAAATAGACTTTTTAGGCATGCTGTTGAGTGTGGCAAACGCGTAAGAACTGAAACAGCAATTGGAGAGGCACCAGTTTCAGTCAGTTACGCTGCTGTTCAATTAGCAAAGAATGTTTTTGAAACGCTTGTCGATCGAGCCGTTATGGTGGTTGGTGCTGGAAAGATGAGTGTTCTTACAATAAAACACCTGGTTTCTAATGGTGCCAACCCGATTATGGTTACCAATAGAACCTATGAAAAAGCTCAAGAAATTGCCTGTGAATTCAATGGTATTGCAGTTCCCTTTAATGAAAGGTTTGAAAAGATGGCGCAGGCAGATATCGTTATAAGTTCCACAGGTGCACAGAACTATGTGATAACTGCTGATGATGTAAGAAATCTAATGAAGAAGAGAAAAGGTAGGCCAATTTTCTTCATTGACATCGCTGTTCCTCGCGATGTGGACCCAGAAGTTGCTGAAATTGAAAACGTTTTCGTTTACGATATCGACGATTTAAAGAATGTTGTTGACGAAAATCTAAAGGAAAGAAAAAAAGAAGCTGAAAAAGCAGAGAAAATAGTCGAGGAAGAGGTATCTGAATTCCTTGCCTGGCTTGCAAGCCTTGATGTGGTTCCTACGATAAAAGAACTTAACCGCATTGCAAATGAGATAAAAGAATATGAACTCGAAAAGGCTTTAAAAAGACTCAATGGTCTTAACGAGGATCAGGTCGAGATAATTCGCGCACTTGCCCATGGAATAGTTAACAAGATGCTTCACACACCTATTGTGAAGGTTAAGGAAGCAGCTGCAAGAAAGAGGGGTTACCGCTATGTTGTTGCTCTTCGCTACTTATTTGGACTTGATGAGTCAGGAAAGGGAGATGAGAGTTGAAAAGGTTGATTCGAATTGGAACCCGTGGTAGTGCCCTTGCGCTCTGGCAAACAAGACATGTTGCAAGTATCTTGGAGAAGAAGTTTGGTTGTGAGACTGAGATAGTAAAAATAAAGACCACTGGAGATAAGATCCTTGATTCTCCGCTTGCCAAAATAGGTTCAAAAGGGCTTTTCGTAAAGGAAATAGAGGTTGCCCTTCTTGAGAACCGAGTCGATATTGCTGTTCATTCTGCTAAAGATGTCCCTACCGAACAACCAGATGGTCTCATCATTGCTGCGTTTTTAAAAAGAGAAGATCCTCGAGATGCCCTTATAAGCAAGGATGGAAAAAAACTTTCAGAACTGCCAGAAGGAACAGTGATTGGAACTTCCAGTTTAAGGAGGAGGGCTCAGATTCTCCACTTCAGACCAGATCTTAAACTGGTTGATGTAAGAGGCAATGTTGACACAAGACTTAGAAAAATGAACGAAGGTCAGTTCGATGCCATCATACTTGCTAAGGCTGGACTAAAAAGAATGGGCCACGAATCAGATATAACTGAAGTTATCGATACTTCTATAATGCTTCCTGCAGTTGGACAGGGTTCTATTGCCATCGAGTGTCGAGAGAGCGATGAAGAAGTTCTTGAGATGCTTCACTCGATTAGTGACTTTGAAACTGAGGTAGCCGTTAAGGCTGAACGCGCGCTACTTCGTTTCCTTGAAGGTGGTTGCCAGGTACCTATAGGTGCCTTTGGTCGTATTGAAGACGGTGAACTTGTTCTTGATGCTATGATTTCTTCGCTTGATGGTAAAAAACTTTTCAGAGGAAGCAGGCGCGGCAAACCAGAAAATGCTGAAGAAGTAGGAATTGCGCTTGCCGAAGAACTCTACAACGCAGGTGGCTCAGAAATATTAGCCGAAATTAGATCATCTGCTGGCAAATAAAAAAATGAATGATTCTCCACTTAGTGGAAAAGTAATTTGTATAACTCGATCGTTGGAACAGGCTACTAAATCTGCTGAACTCGTTAAAAAAAGAGGCGCCATTCCATTTATTTTTCCTGTGATTAAGCAGGTCGCAACTGAATTGGATGAAGCATCCAAAAAAATTCTTAAGAACTTAAATTCTTACGATTACATTATTTTTACAAGTGCTAATGCGGTTCGATTCTTTTCAGAAGCACTGAATCGCGAAGGTATTGAACTTAATGATTTGCAAACAAGAATAGCCTGCGTTGGCCCTCAAACTGCTGCTCAAGCAGAAATATTAGGTCTTACTGTTTCTATTGTTCCAGATGAGTTTCTTGGTGCTTCTCTTGAAAATCTTCTTATAAAAACCCTTAAACCAGGTTCTTCGATTCTCTACCCTCGCCCTAAAAAGGCCAGTCGAGATATAAAAAAAGGTCTTGAAGATTCAGGTTATCGCGTTGATGAACTGATAATCTATGAGACAGTTGCTGATGAGACTTTTGCAGATAAGGCAGCATCAGCATTTGCTGAAAGAACTATTGATGCAGTAACTTTTGCTTCTGGAAGTGCTGTAAAGAATTTTATATATCTTCTATCTTCTAGAATTGACCTTAAGACTTGTCTTGAAAATGTTTTGGTTGCTGTAATTGGACCATCTACTGAAAAAGCAGCAGCAAAATATGGAATCAAAGTGGATGTTGTGCCTGACGAATTCACTTTTTCAGGTATGCTCGATGCTTTAGAAAAAGCCTTTTCGGCTATAGAATAATAGTCTGACTTCTTAGTTAACACATTGATTTAAAAATTCTTTTTTTTGGGGACGTAGCTCAGTGGGAGAGCGCCGCCTTCGCACGGCGGAGGTCGGGGGTTCAAATCCCCTCGTCTCCACCAAAAACTTTAATAACCTAAGCATTAACTTAAGTTTATGACGTAGATTTAAACCCGCTTGTATCGCCCAAAAACTTAAGTATATTTTGCTCTATCTCGATTTCGTTTTCTTTAAAACCATTTAAATTGATAGTTAACGCTGATTTAAGATAACTAAAAATTATTGCTATAGAGCGTTAAACAAAAAAGTCGTAACAAAAGTGAAGATTGAAAAAATTAGGAAGGTGCCTCTAATGGAGATATGGAAATATGAATCCAGAGATTTTAAATCTTTGTTGAAATAAAACACCAATTACTTATCTGAAGCATTTGGTCTTAAACTTAAGAATGCAGAGAGAGAATTCGGTGTTTGTAACTACTTATTGATTTAGTTACTGAAGATGGAAATTGATAAACAGTGATTATCGAATGCCATTTAGAAAAAACAGACCACTATCATTTGGTAAATATCTTACTTTACATAATTAACTAATAAGCAAAAACTGCAATTTGGGCT
>JAOADC010000038.1 GCA_026417515.1 Actinomycetota bacterium | reverse complement strand
ACTCATACTTGAGGCTGAAGCAATTAGGAGAGAGAACGAAGAACTAAGAAAAATGCTTGGTGTCATAAGAAGCCAAGGCGAAAAAGTGGTAACAGCAGAGGTTATTGCTGTAAATCAGGAACTAAGCGGTAAATTTTATATGATAAACAAGGGGAAAAAAGATGGAGTTGATGTAAATCAAGCAGTATTAACTGCAGACGGTGTTTTTGGAAAAATTTACTCGGCAGGTGAAAATTCTGCAGTTGTAATCCCGATTAACCATCCGCTTTCAGCAGTTTCTGCAAGGATATCTGAAACAGGCGAACTTGGAATAGTGGAAGGATCTGTCAACGGAAACCTATACCTCAAACTCATTCCAAAAGAGAGCCAGGCATCTATAGGTATGATAGTTGTTACATCAGGTTTTGGAGGGGTGTATCCGAAGAATATGCTTGTAGGCACCATAAAGAGGGTTAAAGAGGACCCAAATCGACTTGATTTAGAAATCGAGGTTGGTCCGGCCTGCGATTTTGATTCAGTAGATTTTGTTATGGTTGTTACAGGTAATAAAAATGAAAAGAATTAGAGTAATAACTTTTTCTTTGTTCATCTTTTTTCTGGCTGTTTTTATATCGTGGACTTTGCCAGGCTTTCCTTCTTTTTCTTTTGCTGCCACATTGCTCAGTCTGATTTACGCAAACCAGTCTGAAGTTGAAAAATCGTTACTCTTTGGTTTTATCGTTGGTCTCACACTTGACTTCATAACTCAGGAGGTTCCTGGAATAAATGCCCTTGCCCTTGCAGCGATCTCTTTCGGAGTATGCAAATTAAAGGAGTATTTTTCTAGCGGATCCTTGCTCTGGTATTTTGTATCAGGATTTATGGCTTTCGTTTCAAGGGCTATTTTTGTCTTATTTGCACATCTTCTTATTGACGGCACTCTTTTGATGACGACAGATTTAAAATCTTTTATTTCGGCAGCTCTTTGGACAGGAATTCTTTCGTCAGTATATTTCGTTGGGATTGGCAGAAATTAGAATATGAGTGTAAGGAAAAGCAAGCAGAAATCATACGATTGGCAAAGAGATTTTGAAAAAAGGTTGTCGATTTCTATATGGGCTTTTGTTATTGTTTTTGCCATCCTTGTTTTAAGACTCTGGTTCTTACAAGTAATCTACAATGATTACTACACTAAACTTGCAGAGGAAAATCGTTTAAAAATCGAAGAAACCCCTGCTTTAAGAGGCAAAATACTCGATAGAAATGGAAGAGTTCTTGCAAAAAACCGATTTTCATTTGCTATTTTTGTCGATAGGAAGAAGTTAAATGACAAAGAACTTTTCAGTAGACTTGCTGAGGTGTTAGAAACCACTCCTGGATCGTTGATGCGCAAGGCAAACAAATCTTCATTTTTCTTAGGCAACAGGGTACTTGTTGAAAGAGATGTTCCCTTTGAAAAGGTATCCTACCTAAAAGAAAGAAAGGAAGAGTTCAAAGGTCTTACAATAGATTATCTTTCATTGCGGTATTATCCAAACAGCAATCTTGCCTCCCACGTTATAGGATATGTTGGTGAAGTTTCAGAAGAGGAACTCAAAGAACCTGAAATGAAAGGAGTTTCAAAAGGTGATATTGTTGGAAAAACTGGCATAGAGAAGGCTTACGATACCTTTTTAAGAGGCGTAAAAGGAAAAAGAATATATGAAGTTGATGCCTTAGGAAACATAAGGCGTGTGGTTGCTGAGGAACCTGCTGTCAGTGGAAAGGATGTGTATCTAACCTTAGATGCCGAGATTCAAAAACAATCTGAAGAAGCTATTAGAAAAGCAATTGAAAGAGCGAAAAAACTTGGTTTTACTAATGCAAACTCAGGTGCTGCCCTTGTGATGGAGGTTAATACAGGAAAAATAGTGGCGATGGCAAGTTTTCCTGACTACAATCCAAATTTATTCGTTATAGGTCTTGATCCGAAAATCTGGAAACAACTCACTTCAGCCAAGAGCGGCTTTCCGCTACTTAACAGAACAACAAAAACCGGATATGCACCAGGCTCAACATTCAAAGTGGTGACGCTCATAAGTGCTTTTGAGAACGATAAAACCTTTCCTGGCGAAGGATTTTACTGCGCAGGGAAGTGGTTTGGATTCGGCAAAGACTGGCCTAAATCATGTTGGAAGAAATCAGGACATGGGCATATTGGTCTTATTCGCTCAATAACTGAATCTTGTGATGTTGTCTTTTACGAACTTGGCTACAGGCTTTACAAAACAAAGGGGGAGCCTCTTCAAAACACCGCCAGAAAACTTAACTTTGGAAGAAAAACAGGTATTGAGATAGGAGAATCTGAAGGAAGGGTCCCTGATAAAGCATGGAAGAAAAGATACTTTAAGAAAAGAGAAAATCAGATCTGGCTTCCTGGAGATACAGTGAATATGGCAATTGGCCAGGGAGACTTGCTTGCCACACCTCTTCAGATAGCCAGACTCTATGCAGCAATTGCTAATGGCGGTAAATTCTATAAGCCACTTTTAGTTGAGAAAGTTGTAGATTCCAGAGGAAAGGTGATTAGAGAGGGCTCTCCTGAACTTGACTATGAGGTAAGAATAGGTAAGAACGCTTTAAGAATTATCAAACAAGGTTTGGCAGGTGTTACTTCAGAAGGAACTGCGAGGACTGCATTCAGTGGTTTTCCAGTAAAAGTTGCAGGAAAGACAGGAACATCACAGGTATACGGTAAAGACGATTTTTCATTGTTTGTTGGTTATGCTCCTTATGATAATCCAAAGTATGTTGTTTGTGTCGTAATAGAGCAGGGAGGCCATGGTGGTGAAGTTGCTGCACCTGCAGCAAGATTTATTTTTTCAGCGCTGTTTGGTGTTGGAGAAACTGATTTGGTGAAAGCGGTGGATGTTTCAAGATGAGAGAAAACTTTTTTGACAAACTGAAGAGATTAGATTTTCTGCTTCTTTTCTTTGTTATTGTTTTAAGCCTTTTTGGAATTCTAATGATTGCGTCAGCAACTAGAGGTGGGGTAAAAGGAATAAGTTCTTCCTACTTCATTTACCGCCAGGCATTGTTCCTGATTGCAGGTTTTTTGTTATTTTTCGTTCTTTCTATTGTTAATATCAGAAAGTTTGAATCTTTCAGCCTTTTTCTCTATTTGTTCTCTCTCTTTCTTCTTGTTGCTGTCCTTTTTATTGGAGAATCGCGTCTTGGTGCTCAAAGATGGATCGATATCGGTCCAATCTCAATTCAGCCTTCAGAACTTTCGAAAGTTTTTGTTTTGCTTTTCTTATCCTCCTATTTTTCGAAGATTAAGGGCAGAACTCCAACATTTAAAGAAATAGTTAATTCACTTATTTTGGTTTTAATTCCAGCATTACTTGTGTTTATGCAACCAGATCTCGGAACAGCCATTGTTCTTTTGGTTGGATGGATGGCTGTTATTTTTACATCAGGTGCCAGGTGGCAGCATATTCTCGTATTTATTGCTGTTTTTTTAATTGCTTTTGCAGGTGCTGTGAAGTTCGGTATTCTTCATGATTACCAAATAAAAAGACTGACGGTATTTTTAAATCCTGAAGCAGACACCACAGGTGCTGGATACAATATCACACAAGCGAAAATAGCCATCGGTTCAGGTGGTTTCTTTGGAAAAGGTATTTTTTCAGGAACGCAATCAGCACTCAGATTTGTACCAGAAAGACAGACCGATTTCATATTTTCAGTGGTTGGTGAAGAAACAGGATTTATTGGATCTCTTTTGGTGCTCCTTCTCTATCTCATAATCCTAGCGCGAATTATCCAAATATCGGCAAATTTGAAAGAAAGAACTGGCAAGATATTTTCCTTCTCCTATGCTTTTGTTTTGCTATTTCATATACTTGTTAATGTTGGTATGAATCTTGGAATTATGCCTGTAACTGGAATACCACTACCTCTTATTAGCTACGGAGGAAGTTTTCTGTTAGCTAATATGATAAGTTTAGGAATAATCGAAAGTTTTTGGGTTCACAGGAAGATGATCTAAGGTGCGGATAGCAAATTTAGGAAAAGTTTTTTCGTCGCTAACTAATTTTGCAAGAAAAAAGAGAAAATACGAATCGATGCTTACAAAGATTCTTATTGTATCCTCTAATAGGGAAGAATTTGAAGAAATATTGCATCTTCTTGGTATAAAGGGAAGAGCTGAAGTAGAGTTTCTTTCGTTTGAAGAGTTAAGAAAAATTGATGAGAAACTGGCACTAATAATCCAATCTGCAGATATAATCCTCATCTACTCAACAAAACCGGCTATAGATGCCAAATCTCTTGCATTTTCCCTGTATACTATAAGCTCCTTAAACTATAGGTATCTGTGCTTTATTTATGGCGAGACTTCTCACCAGATTGCTGAAATTTTAAGGAAAATGAAGATTGCCAATCCATTCAAGATATTCCCTATTGAATCAAGGACTGAACTTTTAAGAATTGCATCTGACAAACTCACTTCAGTTGCACCTTTAGATTCACTTCCAAAAATACTTGAGTTAGGAGTATATGATGGAATCAGAAACAGAAAGGCATTTGAAACCATAGTGCAATTATCCTTAAAATTTTATGCAGTTTATAATCTTTTTCCTTTTCTTGCTATTTCTTTCCTGCCTGATTATATTCTTACTATTTCCAATATTCTGAGAATTATAAGTATTAATGGAAGAAGGTTTTCAACAGCAACATATTTGGTTTTACCCCTCCTTCTCTTTGATTTCGGGAAAAAAGGCAAAAAAACTGAATCAAGAAATTACTTGCTTAAAGTTCTTATACTTCTGGTTTCAATCTTTCTCAGTTTGTCTGGTTTAGAGAGCACAGAAAATGAAGAATAGTGTCTACTATCTCGATTGGCTTCAAACAAAAAAACCAGGTCAATATCTTGCACCTGAGGTCAATGCAGTTTATAAGGAGGACTATAATGTTTCTGCTGTGCTTATCTATCCTGACCTCTACGAAGTCGGTGCGCCCAATTTAGGTTTACAGATACTTTACTACCTTGGTAACGCAAAGGATTACGCATTTGTTGATAGAGCGTACGCTCCTGATTTCGATTTAGCAGAAACCATCAATAAAAAGGGACTCACTTTAAAAAGCAGAGTTGCAAAAAAACCAGTTAAGGAATTTGATATCGTTGGATTTACCTTACAATCTGAACTAACTTACTCAACAGTTCTTTATACACTTGACTCTTCAGGAATTCCAATAGAATCAAAAGATAGAAAATCCACATTTCCAATAATTATTGCAGGTGGACCTGGAGCGTATAACCCATTTCCACTTCTTCCTTTTATAGATGTTTTTGTTGTTGGCGAAGGCGAAATACCTTTCTTGAAGATTCTTGAAATTGTTAAAGAAATGAAGGAAAAAGGAGTAAAGGAAAAAACAAGTATATTAAGAGCAATCGATGAAAATATTGAGAGTTGCTTTATTCCCATCTTTTACAGGTTTTATCAGGATTCAAAGGGAAAGTTTTTGGGCTACGAAAAGATCGATGGAGATAAGACCAGAACACACATAAAAAAATCCATACTTGATGATATTGAATCAGTTCTGCTAAACAGGTTGATCGTACCACCAACTGCTGTTGCCCATGAAAGAGCACAGATTGAGATATCTCGTGGTTGCAGAGGAGGCTGTCGTTTCTGTCAGGCAGGATTTACTTACAGGCCTGTAAGAGAAGTTTCACCAGAAAGGATTATCAGCACAGCAAAGGAACTTCTCTTAAACACTGGTTTTGAAGAACTTGGATTTGTATCGTTATCCACCAGTGATTACACAGCACTGACAGAGGTCCTGGACGAACTTTCAGATTTTTGTGCCGAGAGAAAAATAACAATTTCACTGCCTTCGCTTCGTATGGATAGCTTTTATGTCGAACTTGCAAAGAAGGTAAGTACTGGCAAGAAAGCAACTCTTACATTTGCCCCTGAGGCTGGAAGCGAGAGATTGAGAAAGGTTATTAATAAGAACATTTCTGATGAAGAAATTGAAAATGCGCTTAAAGCAGCATTCGAAAATGGCTTCCAAAAGATAAAACTCTATTTCATGATCGGTCTACCCACTGAGACCAGAGAAGACCTGGAAGGGATTGCTGAAATGATCTATCTTGCAAAAAGGCTTTCAAAAAAGCACCTTCCAGCTTCCTTGCGAGGCAAACTGCGTTTGAATGTCTCTGTTTCAACTTTTGTCCCAAAACCACACACACCTTTCCAGTGGGAAAGGCAGGTATCCCCTGAAGAAGCGTCAAGGAAAGCAGAGACTTTGAGACAGATTGTAAAAGATAGAAATGTCAAAATCTCTTTTCATAACCATAATCAAGCGTATGTTGAAGGGTTTCTTGCAAGAGGTGGTTTAGGTTCTTCTTCAGTCTTAAAAAATGTTTTTAAAGCAGGTGCCGCTTTTGAAACCTGGGATGATAGATTTAACTTTGACTTTTGGAAACCCTATATGAAAGATTTAAGAGAAACAGCTGAAGGATTTTCCTTTGACGACGAACTTCCCTGGGATTTCATAGATACCTATGTTGAAAAAAGGTTTCTATTACTTGAAAGAAAAAGAGCAGTAGAAGAGATTTACACAACTAAATGCTATGAAGGATGCCTTAAATGTGGCGTCTGCTCGAGAATACCTATGAAAGTGGCACATAGCGATGGATAAGCATTTTTATAGATTAAGAATAGTTGTAGGTGGAGAAGCAGCATTTACATCGCAGAATGATGAGACTCGCGTAATTGAGCGTGCTATGCGAAGGCTTGACCTACCAATTGCATTCACACAGGGATTCAGCCCAAAACCTATACTTTCTTTTGGTCCTGCAAGACCCACAGGTTTTGGTAGCCTCTCAGACCTTGTTGAAATATGCCTACTGGAGGATTTCGATCCCCAATTTTTAAAAAAAGGTCTAAATAATGTTTTGCCAGAAGGATTTTTTGTTCTTGAAGTTCAAAAAATAAAACAAGAAGAATTCGGTTCCCTCAACGCACTCATTGAGGAGGCACGAACAGGGATCCTAATTGAAGACCCTTCTTATATTCCTTCATTATTAGCGAATTTAAATACTTTTATTGATGCCAATGGTGAGTTTTATTTCGATAATAGTTCCAATCAATACTTCCTTCGGATATTAAGAGAGGCGATTTCAAATGGTAAAATTGAAAAAAAAGAAGAGGGGGTCTTTATCTTCTTCAAACCTCCAGCAAAAGCAAAATCAGCAGCAAGAATAGATAAGTTCTTAATAAATTTTGACATTAAACAATCTTTAAGAGGTTCTATAAAACGATGCTACATATTTGAATACAGATTGAAAGGGTGAATTGCAGTTGGCAGAGTAAAGGAAAAAAATATCATTCTTATATCTGTTGATCCTTGGGAGAATAGAGCCATTCTTCTCGAGAACGAAAGAATGGCTGAATTTTATGCTGAGAGACGAAATAGTAGATTAATTGCTAACTCAATTTTCCTAGGTCGGGTAAAGGAGTTCAGTCCCTCACTCAAATCCTACTTTATAAACATTGGTTTGAAAAAAAACGCCTTCCTTAATATAAACGAAGAATCAATAAACGATATCAACCGCTTTCCTTATCTTAAAAAGGGAGATGAGATTTTGGTCCAGTTGGTTAAACCCCCACAGAAAACAAAGGGTGCCAAGGTGAGTTTAAACATCAGCCTTCCCGGTCATTATGTTGTCTACTTTCCTAACGTCAAAGAAAAATTCATCAATGTATCTAAGAAAATTGATGAAAGCACAGCAGAAGAGATGAAACATATACTCAATGAACTAGTCCATGAGAACTGTGGATTGATAATAAGAACTGCTGCCATTGAAACAGACTATGAAATGATTCTGAAAGAAGTTGAATACTTAAAAGAGAAGTGGGAGTCGATAAAAGCCCTTTCTCAAAAAAAATCAGCACCTTATCTAATCTATACTGATGATTGTTTTTCTGTAAGAGTATTGAGAGAAGCTTACAGAAAAGAGATTGAAGCAATCTACATTGATGAACTGAACAGCTATAACGAAGCTTTGAGGTATACTGAAAGATTCATTCCTGAAGCCTCACAAAAAATAAAATTTTATGAAGATGAGAAGCCACTTTTTGATGCGTTTAAGGTAGAGCATCAATTAAAACAGATATTTTCAAGAACTGTAAGCCTCTCATCTGGGGGCTATATTGTAATCGATAAAAGGGAAGCACTTACCGTCATCGATGTTAACTCAGGAAGGTTTAGTGAAAATGTAAATCATGAAGAAATGGCTCTAAAAGTCAACTTGGAAGCTGCAGAAGAAGTTGCAAGACAGATACGACTCAGAAACATAAGTGGTATTGTAATTGTTGATTTTGTGGATATGAAAAGAGAACTTTCCAGACAAGAGCTGATTGATCGCTTCAGCGAACTTATTGAGAAAGATCGCGCATATACTTCTTTTGAATTCGTTCCATCTGTTTCAATGCTTCTTATAACGAGGAAGCATATGTCGAATGTTGCAACCTCATTTTTCGAAGAAGAATGTAGCCAGTGTCATGGATCAGGATGGGTGGTTTCAGCAACTGCTCTTGCCATAAGTTTGCTAAGGAAAATCAAAAAAGTGGTTGCTTCAAAAGAAAAAGAATCGATAGTTTTTAGGGTAAACGAAAGAATTTTGGAATTTATTAAGGAAGAGATGATCGATTCTATTTCTGAAATCGAAAATCAAACCCTAAAGAAAGTATACCTTGTAGGAACAAGCGAAATTCAAGATGATAATTTTGAGATAGCTATTGTTGGTGATGATGATCTCGTGCGTAAACACTTCCCTAAAAAAATAATGTTTACAAAGTAGCATTACAATGCGATAATACATTTTTGCGTTTAATTCTTCTATTTGAGCAATCAAAGGAGGTCATTACTTATGTACGCCGTTATAAAAGTTGGTGGAAAACAATACCGAGTTAAGGAAGGCGACGAAGTATTTATAGAAAAAATAGATGCGGAGCCTGGATCCACAATAAAGATCGGAGAAGTCCTTATGGTCAGGGATGAAAAAGGCGTTCATCTTGGTGACGAGATCAAAGGTTCCTATGTTGAAGCAGAAGTGATTGACGTTCAAAAGGGAGACAAGATAATTGTCTTCAAGTATAGAGCAAAAAAACGCTATCGTCGCAAGTCAGGTCACCGTCAAACTTATTTAAAAGTTAGAATAGGAAAAATACATTTATCTTCAGGAAATACAAAGAAGGCAGGGAAAACGGAGACTGTCGAGGCTGCAGCTTCATAGAAATTTGTTGTAAAATCTCTAAAGAGGTGATGATCTATGGCTCATAAAAAGGCTGGCGGATCTACTAAAAACGGTAGAGATAGTCATTCGAAAAGATTAGGCGTTAAAGCATATGGTGGGGAGTTTGTAACAGCAGGAAGCATAATAGTTCGTCAAAGAGGAACCCGCATAAAACCTGGGAAAAACGTGGGTGTTGGAAGAGACGACACCTTATTTGCCCTCGTTGATGGTTATGTTCAGTTCAGTGGAGGAAGAGTAAGCGTCCTGCCCGCCTAAGGTTCAATCAGCACTCTTATTTAAAAACGTCGGCTAGGTAATCATCTTTAGCCGACGTTTTTTATTTCTTGATATCATCAATACACTATGAAGACTTATTTTATCGACGAAGCAACCATATATGTAGAAGGAGGAAGAGGCGGCGATGGCTGCGTTAGTTTTCGCCGCGAAAAGTATGTTCCTCGTGGAGGCCCTGATGGTGGCAATGGAGGCAGAGGAGGCCATGTTATCCTTGTAGGTTCTTCATCGGTTCGAACTCTGCTTGATTTTCATTACAAGCGCCACTACAAAGCAGGAAAAGGCGAGCACGGAAAGGGTAAGTTTCAGGATGGTCGAGACGGAGAGGATCTTTATTTAAAGGTGCCAATTGGAACGGTTATCTATGATGAAAATCAAGAGCTGCTTGGTGAAATTTTAGAGGAAGGTCAGACCATCATTGTTGCACACGGAGGAAGAGGTGGAAGAGGAAACGCATCGTTTGTTTCGTCAGTCAGGCAGGCTCCAACAATGCGAGAACTTGGAGAACCTGGTGAGGCTCGGACAATCAAGTTGGAACTTAGATTGCTTGCTGATGTGGGAGTTGTTGGCTTTCCAAACGCAGGAAAGTCAACATTCATTTCTAGGATTTCTAGGGCAAAACCAAAAATAGCAGATTACCCCTTCACGACCTTAAATCCACATCTTGGAACTGTACGCCTGGAAGATGGAAGAACATTTATTGTTTGTGATCTTCCAGGAATCATTGAAGGTGCAAGCGAAGGTAAAGGTCTTGGACTGAAATTTTTAAAACACATATCGAGAGCCGCCGTCATACTGATAATGCTTGACTTGCTCGATCCTGAAAGAGAACCAATTGAAGCATATAACGCTCTTCTTCAAGAGCTCGAAAAGTACGATAAAACCCTTATTGATAGGGTAAAGGTGGTTGCTGGAAACAAAATAGATGTTCCTGAAGCTCTTCTCAAGTCCAAAGAAGTTGAAAAGTATTTTAAAGAGATTGGAGTGCCCTTTTTTCCAATATCTGCTGTAACTGGTGAAGGCTTGGATAAGTTGCTCTACAAACTTGCTGAGGAAGTGGAAAAATATCCTCGTGAAGTTGTTGAAAGAGAATATCACATTGTAAAGCCAGAGCTAGATGAGATAAAAGTTTTAAAAATAGATGACGGAGTTTATGAGGTTACAGGCAAGAAGGTAGAGAGAGCGGTAAATATGACAGATTTTGAGAACGAAGAATCAGTTATTCATCTGCAAAGAAAACTTAAAAGAATGGGAATAGAAGAGAAGCTTTTAGAAGCTGGAGCAAAAAAAGGCGATACTGTTATTATTGGAAAAATTCAGTTTGATTTCATACCTGAAAAATAATTGCCAGATTCAATAAAACACCAAGTTTAAAATTCTCTATTTGTTTATAATCTTCAATTAAGCCATTATGAGCAAGAAAACAATTGTCATAAAAATTGGTTCAAATATTCTAACGAGGACCGGCTATGGAATTAATGCATCGATTATTACAAAGATTGTAAAAATTATTGCTGAGCTTGTCGAAGAGGGCTATAAGCCAATCATCGTGTCATCAGGAGCAATTGCTTCTGGACTTCAACTTTTAGGATTAAAAAGAAGGCCAAGAGATTTAGCAACGCTACAGGCTGCTGCATCAGTTGGACAGTCAAGACTTGTTGAGAGCTATGGAGTGCGCTTCAGAAAATTTGGTATAAATGTTGGCCAGGTGCTTCTTACGAGAAATGACTTCTTGAACAGAGAATCTTATCTGAATGCTAAGAAAACAATCGAAAGGCTACTTGAAATTGGAGTTGTCCCAATCATAAATGAGAATGACGCTGTGGCAGTGGAAGAAATAAAGTTTGGCGATAACGATACTCTGGCGGCGCTTGTTTCAGCTGCAATCTCTGCTGATTATCTTTTCTTGCTTACAAACGTCGATGGATTGATGCTTGATCCAAGATCTAAGGAAACCCTTATTCCTGATGTTAAAGAGATAAACTCAAAATTGTTTGAAATCATAAAGCCTGAAAAGAGCACCTATGGTTCAGGTGGAATGCTTACAAAGGTAAGGGCAGCGCAGATTGCTACCTGCGCAGGGGTAAAAACAGCCATAATCAATGGTTTTAAGCCAGAGAGAATTGTTGATTTTTTGCATAAAGGTAGCGGAAGAGGCACTATCTTTCATCCAAAGAAACTTGTTAGAGGAAAGAAGCATTGGATTGCTTTCGTTCTAGAACCAAAAGGAAGTATTGTGATTGATGAAGGAGCAAAAAAGGCAATTATTGAAAAGAAGAAAAGCCTTCTTCCTGCTGGAGTTATTGCTGTTGAAGGAGATTTTGAGGCAGGAGATGCAGTTTTAGTAAGAACTGAAAGCGGGGAAGAGATTGCAAAGGGAATTGCTGAGTTTTCAAGCGAGGAAGCAAGACTTATTGCGAGAAAGTCATCAAGTGAAGTTAGGAAATTACTTGGGGAAGATGTTCCTGATGAGATTATTCACAGAGATAAAATGGTGGTTACTTACGACCTATTGAAAGGGGGCAAAAATGATGAGTGTTGATGAAATCTCTCCTAAAATGCTTGAATTAGGGAAAAAAGCCAAAGAAGCAGCGAGAAAATTAGCAACCATTTCAGAAAAAGAAAAGAACAGAGCTCTGCTTGCTATGGCAGATGCATTAGAAAAGCATAGCAAGAGAATAATTGAAGAGAATTCTAAGGACCTGGAAAACGGCAGGTCTCAGGGCATATCCAAGGCGCTTATGGATAGACTTCTCTTAAACGAAGCACGCATAAAAGAGATGGCGCAGGGCTTGAGGGATGTAGCAAAGTTAAAGGATCCAGTTGGTGAAGTAATCGAAGGATGGAAGAGACCAAATGGACTTATGATTTATAAGGTAAGGGTACCTATTGGCGTCATAGCAATGATTTACGAGGCAAGACCCAATGTAACTGTAGACGCTGCAGGACTTTGTTTGAAAAGTGGAAACGCTGTAATTCTCAGAGGAAGTTCAATTGCATTTAACTCCAACTCGATACTCACTGAAATTATAAGTGAAGCAGCAGAGTCCTCAGGGATTCCTGCTGGTGCGATTCAGCAAGTGCCTGATACAAGCAGAAAGTCAGCAGAAGAACTGATGAGAATGGTTGGTTATGTCGACTGTCTCATTCCACGTGGTGGTGCTGATCTAATAAAGACAGTGGTTCAGAATGCCAAGGTGCCTACTATTGAAACAGGTGTTGGAAACGACCATATTTATGTTGATAAATCAGCTGACTTTGAAAAGGCATATCGAATTGTGATAAACGCTAAATGTCAGAGGCCAGGCGTTTGCAATGCAGCAGAAACAATGTTAGTTCACAGAGAAATCGCTTCTGATTTTCTCCCAAGAATGCTTGAAATGTTAAAAGAAAATGGTGTAACTATCTATGGATGTGAAGAAACGAAAAGAATAGTTCCCTGGGTGGAAGAAGCCACTGAAAAAGATTGGGAAACTGAATATCTTGACTTGAAGATAGCAGTTAAAGTTGTCAAAGACGTAGATGAAGCAATTGATCATATCAGCAAGTATGGCACACTTCATACAGAAGCAATAATCACTGAAGATTATACTGTTGCACAGAAGTTTGTGAGCGAAGTGGATGCTTCATTAGTTCTTGTAAATGCTTCCACAAGATTCAATGACGGAGGCCAGTTTGGATTTGGCGCAGAGATAGGAATTTCAACACAAAAACTTCATGCACGAGGACCGATGGCTTTAAGAGAGCTTACGACTTATAAGTATATTGCTTATGGAAATGGTCAAGTAAGAGAATAGGGAGGATTGATGCGTTTGAGGATAATCTGGGACATCTCGCATCACGAATTTACTATTCTTGATTATTACTACTTCTCTTCCCTTGAAACCTTTCTCAAGCAAAGAGCGATTTTAGTTGAAAATAGATCACCTTTAAATGAGATTCTCCTAAACCCAAATGATATTCTTGTTATCAACTATCCTGAAGTTGAATTTGACAAAAGTGAAATAAATCAAATTGAGAAATTCGTTAGAGAAGGAGGAAAACTTTTAGTAAGTGCATATTATCAAAATGAAGATTTTGTGGCATCTATTTGCTCGAAACTTTTATTTTTCGCTGAAATAAGATTTAATGAAGATGGTGTATTCAGTGAATCAGATGGACTTCTTACGACAGCAAAGGTTGCTCACGAAGCAAAGCAAAAGTATAAAAACATAGACTTTGAAAGAGTTTATTTTCCTTGCTCTTGCTCAATTGAAGGCAACGATTTAATTCCATTATTAAAAGTTGAAAATTCCATTGTTTCCGTTGTAAAAGAGTATGGCAAAGGTAAAATAATCGCACTTGGAACAGCAGTTTTCTGGGACAACTTTGCTCTTGATAGGGAAGATAACTGGAAGTTTGTAAACTGGCTATTCAGTTAATTTCTTTTTTATTTGCAATTTTAAACGGTCCGGATTAATATTAATAATGATAATGATTATCATTTTCATATGGAGATAAGATGCGTCAAGAAAATCTAACACAAGAAACCAAAGGTTTAAAAAAGAAAAAGCTTCTTCTTGTTGGTCATGCAAATGTTGGTAAAAGTGTTATCTTTTCTGAACTTACAGGTAAGTATGTAGATGTTTCAAACTATCCAGGAACAACAGTTGAGATATCAAGGGGAAAGTTTAATGGCTTTGAGTTAATCGATACACCTGGAATATCAGGGGTTATCCCAAGAAGTGAGGACGAAAAGATAACTTTTAACTTTTTAGCCAACGCAACTCCTGATGATGTATTGATTCAGGTTTGCGACGCAAAGAACCTCAAGAGAAGTTTGCTGGTTACCTTAACCCTGGCAGAAGCCAGGATGCCAATTGTTTTGGATCTTAATATGTTTGATGAGGCAGAAGCAAGAGGTTACAGGATTGATATTGAACGATTATCAGAAATTCTCGGTATACCTGTAACAAGAACAGTAGCTGTAGAAGGCAAGGGCATTGAGGATCTTAAGAATTTAATAGAAAGTGCAAAAAAGCCTTCTTTATCACCAGTCTATAATCCTCTAATAGAAAATGCTATAAAAGAAATTTCAAGTATATTAAGCGATATCTTTGGCGATAGAACAAGATTCGTTGCTGTAATGCTGCTTTCTTCGAATCTCGCGTTTGTTGACGAATTCCTTTTCGATGTTGATAGGGCAAAGAGGAGGGCAATTAAGGATATTATTCTTAAAACTCAATCACAGTTATCTGAACCTCTTTCGCTTGTCATTATTCAAACCAAAAGCGAACTTGCTGAAAAAATATTCAATGAAGTGGTTCAAATCGAGAAGCAAGGTGTATTGCGCCAATTCAGATTGGGCATAAATGATCCTGCATTTCATCCGGTTTTTGGATATTTTATTCTAGCTGCAGTTCTCTTTCTTATGTATCAATTTGTTGGCAAATTTGCAGCTGGAGTAGTCGTCGATTTCTTTGAGACAAAAATCTTTGGTCAGTTTCTTCTGCCATGGTTAAAGAAATTACTTGAAGGCATTCCTTATCCTTTCTTCAGAGATCTTTTGGTGGGAGAGTACGGTTTGATTTCAATGGGTCTTACTTATGCGTTTGCCATTGTTTTCCCCATTGTTACCTCTTTTTTCATTGTTTTCTCTATCCTTGAAGATTCAGGGTATTTGCCGAGATTAGGGGTTCTTCTTAACAGTACTTTTGAAAAGATTGGATTAAATGGAAAGGCCGTTGTGCCAATGGTTTTAGGTCTTGGATGTGGTACTATGGCAACAATAGTTACTCGCATACTCGAAACAAGAAGAGAAAGAATAATTGCCACTCTTTTACTGGCTCTCGGAATACCTTGTTCTGCCCAACTTGGAGTGATTCTTGGGTTATTCAGTGCAATTGGATTCAAGGCATTTGTCCTCTTCTTAATCGTTGTCGGTTTGCAGCTTGCGCTTGTAGGATACCTTTCTTCAAGAATTATTCCTGGCAAGAAGTCAGCTTTCCTTGCTGAATTGCCACCTTACAGGATGCCTGCTTTAAAGAACATTTATCTAAAGACATTACATAGAACAAAGTGGTTCTTAAAGGAAGCCGTTCCACTTTTCATAATAGGGACTTTTATTCTTTTTACAGCAGATAAGTTAGGGCTACTTCCTCTATTTACAAAAGCTGCTTCACCAATTGTCACTGGCTGGCTGAACCTTCCAGAGAAGGCAGCGGAGTCTCTTGTTTTAGGTTTCTTGAGAAGAGACTATGGCACAGCAGGACTTTTCGTTCTCTTTGAAAAGGGAATGATGGATAAATTGCAGGCGTTTGTAAGTATGGTGGTAATTACCTTATTTGTACCCTGCATAGCCAATTTTCTTGTAATTGTAAAAGAGAGAGGAGTAAAAGTTGCCCTTGCAATCACATTGTTTGTATTTTCTTATGCATTCTTTGCAGGTGGGATTGTAAATTTCCTTCTCAGACTTTTCAACGTAAGTTTTTAAAGTGGTGAGTGGATTGAGTGATAATCTAAGAAAGATACATAGAATAAAGGGAAGATGTGAAACACAAAATGAAGTTGATGAACTACTTGAAAAACTCTGGTCAGAATACGAAGAGAGGGGTGAAGACCTTCGTCCTGACCATACTCTTAAGTTAGATATTCCTGAAAAAGTCTTAAAAAAAGCAATTGACCTAGGCTATCTTGAAGAAAAAGAAGATACATTATCTTTAACTCAATCAGGATACGAAAGGGCAAGGCAGCTGATTCGTTCCCACCGCTTAGCTGAAAGACTTCTGGCTGATATCCTTGATTTCTCTGAAGATGAAACAGAAAATGAAGCCTGTCGGTATGAACATCTGCTTGATGAATATGCAATCGATTCTGTTTGCAGTCTATTGGGCCATCCAAGAACCTGCCCTCACGGCAAAAAAATTCCTGAGGGTCGTTGTTGTACTGAAGTAGAAATTCGATACAGACCTTTGGTTGTACCTTTAACTGAACTAACTCCTGGTGAAGAAGCAGAAGTTAAATATCTCGGAACAGTTGATTCGTCTCGGCTTTCGCATCTGACTTCATTTGGCTTTACACCAGGTCAAAAGATTTATCTTGTTAGAAAGAGGCCTGCCTATGTAGTAAAGATAGATGAAACAATGGTTGGGCTGGACGACGAAATTGCAAGGCTTATTTTTGTAAAACCTACGCGCAACATAGTGGCTAAAGTGTCACGTAGAAATCGATTTTTTAGGTGGAAAAAGTCCGAACGATGAAGCAGAAAAATTCCAAAGGTCTAACAAAGTATAGAAGATTGGTTCTTGAAACTTTAAAAGAGCACCCTCATTCTGATGCCTATGAAATACATTCTGAAGCATTGAAAAAGGACCCAAAGATCAGTCTACCGACTGTTTACAGGGCACTGAGGTTCCTTAAGGAAAAGGGATTCATAGTCGAACATAAGTTTAAGGAGAATCATTCACACTACGAGATAGTTGGTAAAAGAGGAACCAATAAGAATTCGGTTTTTATCCACCTTGTCTGCGAAAAGTGTGGAAAAATTCAAGATGCAGGACAGATGAAAATGGATGACATAGCAAAATTTGCTAAGGATAAAAAATTTTCAGTTGATACATCTCACCTAAATATTTATGGTGTATGTTCATCCTGTTTAAAAAACAGTCAAGAGAATTTGTAACCCAAAGGCACTTTCAGTCGTTTGTATTTATAAAGAAAGGGAAGATCCTTGAGCAAAGAGGTGACAGAAAATGAGGCGAATGTTTTTAAAATTCCTTATCATTTCTTCTGTTTTACTGCTTCTCGTATCTACTGGAGCATCTTTTGCAAAAGAGAATAGTTTTAAGGACAGCAACAAGGATTCTCAGTTTCAACATAAAGCTATGGAAAAAGAAACCAAAAGAAATGAGTTTAGGACTATGAATCGTTTCACAAGCGAGACGGCTCATAAAAGGATGAAAAAAGAAAATCTAAAGTTTGTGGCTTCAGGAAAACTTGTTAGTGCAGGAAAAGATTTTATGGAGGTCCAGGTTTTAAAAGCAACGAAAAATGGAAAGGATCTTATAGGAGAAGTAAGGACGTTCTATCTATTGCCTAAAACTAAAATCCTAGGTTCAAAGAATCTCAATCTTTTTAATCAGGGAATTGTTTCAGATGTGTACGTTGTTTTGACTGCCTATAAAACGGAAGATAAACTGATTGCCACAAGAGTTCTTATTAAGAATCCAAGAAAAGTTGTCGTTAATGGAGTAGTCACTTCTTTATTCGATGGTGGCGCTTATGTGTTTGTTGAGAGATCCAATAATACAGGCAAGAAATTCATTGGCAAAGAGGTAAGAGTAATTTTTAAAGAATTCACAAAGTTTAACTATCCAACCACATTAACAACAAGTATTCAGGTTGGGAATTTCGTAAATATTCTAGGCTATGAAAAGCAAGGTGATATTAATGCCTTGCGAGTAACTGTTAAATCCACAAGCACAGGAAGTTTTAATGAAACAACTCAATCAATACCCACAGATATATCTACTACAGAGACGACAGGTCAAAGTTTAGACTCCACAGATTTACCTTCAACCTCAACTGAAACTTCCAATTCTTATGAAGGTAGCAATTCTTTAATACAATCAAAAACAATGAAAACACTTAACTCGCTTATAGATGAGTTAAGGTTGTATATCTCAACGTTGGTAAATTTGATTCAAAAAATAATCTAAGGCTTATATCTTTAGGGGTTGCAGACCTTACATGGTCTGCGCCCAGAATTAAGTGCAGCTTCCCTTGAATTGAACTTTATTAAATTGTTTGGAGAAATTCTCTTTGCCCAATTGCAATCTGGATAATGAAAAACATCAGAGTTCTTGCTTGCCACATAAACTTCCGAAGATCCTGTATTTTGGACTTTTGAATTACCTGAATCAGATGTCGTTTGCCAGAGCCCTCTTCCTGCACTTCGTGCTTCCTGTTGCAATCTTACAAAAAGTTCAGAGTATTTAACATCTGGTGGATAGGTATAAGCCATAGCATAGCCCTGCTTCACGAGTTCTGCGTTGACGAATATATTGCCTACATAAACATATCTCAATAACCTTCCATATCTATCCCTCTCTGATACATCCTTTTCCATTCTCACTTTCTTTCCAAGTACAAGTTCTGCTGTTTTCTGTTTTGCTTCGTTAAAGTAAGGACGGCCTCTCTCAGGAGTATCGATACCGATCAGTCGTACTTTCTCTTCTCTTCCATTTAAAATCACAACAATCGTATCACCATCGACTACACGACTAACTATGGCTTCTTCCTTTTGCTGAGAAGTCTCCTGCTCAGTAGACTGATTACTATCTTCGTTACCAGGTTGAAAGGTATCCTTACTGTCTTGATTTAACGTCTTTGTTGATTTTTCTGAATCTAACTGTTTTGATATTGTTTGGTTAGAAGTGCTACTTTCGCATGCCGTAAAGTTAAGGAGTAACAAAAAGACCAGAAGAATCTTTAACAGATTGGTAAATTTCTTTTTCTTCATTGTCTCTCTATTCCTGAAAAAAAGAATACTTTTATCTATTTTAGATTTTAAGTCTGATGGAGACTTAAAACTTCTTTTTCATCCATTTCTTTCTTCCGGAACTTATAGAAGATTATAAGAGAATTTATTAGGTAGGTTATCCAGAGGGATAGGCGGGCTTTTACAGCAAGAAGATAGAAGAAAAGCGCAAGCAATCCTGCAAAGGGAGCAAACGATAGCCACCTTTCGCGTTCAATTGATTTTGGTTTAACAAAAACGAAAAGGGTGAAAACAGAACCAAGCAAGGTTGGGGCTTCCCACTTTGTATAGGAACTCCAAACTCCAAATGTCACAGCAAGTGCCTTTCCTCCTCTAAATTTCAAGAAAGGCGAAAAGGCATGTCCAAGAATTGGAGCAGCAGCAATCAGTCCAAGTTCAATCTCGCTCAGACCGATTTCATTTTGTTTCTGAACAATAAAGTATAGAGGAAGAAAGCCTTTGAAGTAATCAAGGGCAAGACCGAAAAAACCTAAAGGTGCTCCTATTGATTGAATAAGATTGTATGCTCCTGGGTTTCCATCTCCAACTTTAGTTATATCCTTTCCGAAAAATTTGCCGATCCAGTAAGAAAACATCAAACTTCCAATAAGAAATTCTAAAAGAAATAAAACTACTGGCTCTGACATTCGTTCTCTCCCATTATGCTAACTTCTCTTCCCTTCCAAACAACCTTTCTTGCTATCGCTATTTTTAATGTGGAAATAATAAATAGGAAGGCAAAAAAGATGGAAGGGATAAAGTGAAGGATTGGAATTAGAAATCCAAAATCACCTAATCTCCTTGAAACAAGAATAGTTTGAATAGCAAAGATTATGTAAAAAACAAAATCAGTAAAATTGAATCTAAATTGTTCTGGGAAAAGTAAATGCAAGGGAAGATTAAGCCCAGAACTGATCAATCCACTGACCCAGATAAAAACAAGGAAAAAAGAAGGCAATGAAATAGCTCTTGCTCCTAATGGAAAATTCCTTGACCAGCCAGTTATTATATCTTTTATGCCTCCTGGATACATATAAGCGCTGACTGTTTTGTAAGCAAGCAAATTTCTTACCTGTATACCGCTCTTCGAGGCCAATTTTGCAAGCGAGATGTCATCCAAAACATCACTTTTTATGGCAGAATGACCCCCTATTTTTTCGTAATCCTCCCTTCTTATGGCAAAGTAGGCTCCGAACATTCCTTCTGTTTTTCTAAATCCGAGCAGGGAAAAGCAACCGATTACATAGAATACAAGAGAGAGCCTTTCAAGTTTGTTTTTTATTAACATATATGGCTGAATTGAAATGATGCTAGGATTTTTAAGAATGTTTACCACAGTTGTTTTTAAAACATTTTCTCTGATTCTTACATCTGCATCCATAAAAACCAAAATTTCTCCATCAGAGTTCAGATACCCTTCATAACAGGCTTTATTTTTCCCCGTCCAACCTGCATCCGGTCTCGAAGAAACCACTTTTACTCCCAGATTCTTAGCTACCTTTAAAGTGTTATCCATTGATTCGTCGTCAACCACAATGATTTCAAAATTTTTATAAGTTTGGGATTGCAGGCATTTTATTAATTCAGGGATATTGCCTTCCTCGTTCCTTGCTGGAATTATTACCGAAACTTTAGGGTATTCTTCCAGTTCGCTGTTAGAATTGTTGAGAAACCTTATGCGAAGGAAAAAGAAAGTGCCAATGACTACTGCGAGGGATCTTAGAAAATCACTAAATTCCATGAAATAATATTATCACTGTGTATTTTTTTAGTTTATTGTTTAACAACAAATTAGTGATTTTTTATGAAGAGAGCATCTTTTAGAGAAATTGTGTTTTCAGAGATAAGAAAAGCGCTTGAAACCTATCCAGAAGGTCTTTCCTATACAGAGCTTTACAAACTTATTTCTTCTAAAATTAAAGATGTACATCCAAAAACTTTAAATGGTTACTTGTGGAA
>JAOADC010000021.1 GCA_026417515.1 Actinomycetota bacterium | reverse complement strand
GACCTTACACTTGTTGGTTGTTGAGTCGTAGCCACCGTGTGGGTCGGTTGTGTAAAGGGTTCCAGATTCAAAAGCAGCATAGCCGCCTTCTGTCTTGGCTGCGGTGTCTGCTGCATCCTTGTAGGTCCAGCGGGAGACACCTGTTACTGGATCAATTACAGTTGTTGCCTCTGTTGCTTCATCTGGGGATGCAGCAAGGGCAACTGAGGCAACGAGGGAGAGTGCCAAGACAAGAAGGGCAAAAAGTGCTAATTTGTGGGCTTTGCCCATTTTAACACCTCCCAAATTTATTTTGGATTTTACGTGGCTCTTCATAGTCTCTTCTCACCTCCTTTCCTTTTTGGATTTGCCACTCATAAGTTTAATGGCAAAGAAAACTATCGGCAAGTATAAGTTCTATGTTTCACATAATAGTCTCCCTGCATCCATATATACATACGAAGGAAGGAAGAAAATTTCTTCGCGTAAAATTCGTTAATTTTGATACAAACAGTACTACTTCTTTCATTTGCTGGTTGTCTCTGTCGTTGACTGGGTTTTCCTTATGATATTTATGGGTTGCCGTTTTAAACTTATATCGCCCCAGAATTTTTCTATGCTTAAACCGCCCACAGTTCCCTTTTCCTTTCCTTCTATGGTTATCTTGAAACTTTTTATGTTCTCAAACTGCTTCAAGGTCTCAACGATAGCAGCAAAGGCAGCCAATTTTGCTTCCTTGGAATTCTCAGGAAATTTAAGTATTTCTCTGGAAAAATCAATTATTGCAGTCCCATCCTTTTCAACTTTAACTGAATTGACTTTTGCTTTTGGAAGAACTACCTGAATCTTGTTTTCCTTTGGTTCAGCCTTAAAAAGTTCTCTTAAAGCAACCAGTGGAAGGTTTTCGTCCTTTGCGACAACTCTCCTTTCTTCAATAATTATCTTTCCTGTTGGGTAGAAGACAGAGATGCTGGTTGTCTCCTTGCTTAAATCAATGGTTGGATCAGGAATCTCAGCGCTCCTTTCTCTTGCACAACCTGAAAGAACGATTGTCAGGGCAAAAATCAGGATGAGCGCGTTAAGCAGTCTTTTCTTCATTCTTCTTTCCTCCATAAAGGCTTTCAAGTAGTTCCTCGTAGTTCATTGAGGCTACATCAAAGTCTTCTTCTGCAATCTTTCTTAAGAAATCGTATTCACTGAGAAGGGTTCTTCTGCCACCAAGTTTCTTGATGCCAGCAAGGATTGAGGTTGCCCAGTCTTCGAGTTCGTAGTTCTGCTTGATTTCGTCAAATACAGATTGATCATACTGAAGTTCAACGAGTTTTAATCTCTCAAACTTATCTGCAAATTTTGCAGCAACTTCTTTAAGGACAAAGACCTTCTTAAGAGCAGACTCAATATCCTTTCTGTGCTCACTTGAAACCACCCGAGAAAGGAATGCTTCGTCAGCAACAAACTTGACCTTTGGTGCAAAGAGAAGCCAGAGAATCAGCAGAAGAATTGGAAGAAGGGCAAGCCATGGTAGCCATCTTGGGACAGCTGAGGCGATGCCTGGAACAGGCACGCGGAAAATTTGAACTCTATCGTTGAACTTATCAGCAACAGCAATCAAGCCACCCTGACCATAACTTATTCCATCAGGATAGTAGACGAGACCTTCAGAATGACCGATATCAGCAACTTTCTTGATGAACTGTCCGGTTTTGGCATCGAGGAGATGGATTTCGCTGCTCAAACCATCGACAACATAGAGCCTTCCTCTTTCATCAAGTGTGATGCTTGATGGAAGTCCGAATTTACGCTCAGGTCCCCTGAACTGAATAGCGGATTTAGGTGGAAGTGGCTTTCCATAGACCCACTTTGCCTTTCCAGTTTTTTCATCGATTGCCTGAATTCTATAGTTCAGGCTGTCAGCAACATAAATTGTTCCATCGTCTGAAACAACAAGACCACCTATGAGGTCAAACTGACCTTCCTTCTTGCCGAAACGGCCTATTGTTTTTATAAGCCTACCATCAAGTGTTCCTATCATTATTGCCTTATCAGTTCCAACATAGAGTCTGTCATCCTTTATATAGAGGGCAGAAGGTATGACATTGTCAAACTCTATTGCTCTGATTGGCTTGTAGTCCTGGTTAAAAACGATAATTTTTCTCTCCTGCTTTGAAAGGACATAAATTCTTCCATCGTTTGCCACGGCAACAGAAATTGGCCACCTGAGCTTATATTTTCCAGTTGCTTCACCTTTTACAAGTCCAACAAAGTTACCTTGAGAGTCAAAAACAACAACTCTGTTTTTCATAGTGTCAGCAACATAAATTCTTCCATCAGGGCCAAAAGTGGCAAAAGAGGGCCTGTTCAAAAGGTCGCCTTCAAATCCATATATGGCAAACAGGAAGCGGAATTCTGGATCCTGTCCTTCTCTTGCTTTACCTTCAGAAACGATTTGAGGTGGCCTGTTCACACTGTAATAAACGAAAAGGAGAAGGCCGAGTAAAAGAAGAAGGCCAAGAAGAATGAGGAGATATTTCCTCAGTTCTCCGCCACCAACAACGACTCTAGTGCTCATAATGTAAAGACCTCCAAATATAAATTTTGGTTACTTCTTTTTGCTTTCTCTTTCTTTCTTTTGCTTATCAGCCATTGGTCTGATGCGATTTATTGCCTCTCTTGCCTGCTGGTTATCAGGGTCGAATTCGAGAACTGCCTGGTAGTCAAGAAAGGCACCATAGTAGTCCCCTAACTTTTCAGTTAAGCGCGCTCTCTGGAAATATAGGTCAGAGGCTTCAGGAAAGTAACCAATAGCACCATCGAGTGCTTCCTTAGCCTTCTTGATATCGTTCTTCTTTTCATAGGTTGTGGCTAACTCTATCCAGGCTTTGACATACCAGTCTGCTGTTTTGTTCTCATCCTTTAAGGCTCTCTGTATGTTTTTAATGGCTTCGTCGTAGCGTCCTAATTCGCGCTGAGCAATTCCAAGAACGAGGTAGCCAGTCCCTTCGTCAGGATTGAGCCTGGTTGCAAACTCTGCCTGCTTGACTGCATCTGAATATCTTCCAGCAGCAAGATAGGCAGCAGCAAGGTTTGCACGCGCTTTTGGATCGTTCGGATCAGCTTTAACAGCTGTCTCTGCAACAATAATGGCTCTTTCTGCTTCTGTTCTCGGTGTCTTGTTCTTTGTCTGGTTCATAAATGAATTGACCAGAAGAATTGAAACAAAAATAATGGCGGCTATGACCACATAGGTCAAGCCTCTTAAAACTGTTAATGGGTCAAGAGTCCTTCTCATACCACCAATCACCTTTCTCCTATCTTATTGCTTCTGGCAAACCAACGATGTTATCGATTTTCCACTTGTTGCCTTCTCGAACAAGAAAGATGGTAAGTGTTCTTTCCTTGTTATATGGCCTGGTTTTTGGTTTTCCAGTTTTTGCATCTACGAAGTACGATTTATCAAAAAACTTGTACTCAACCTCTGGGCGCTCGCCATTGTGCAAATCCATAACTGTAAACTTCTGGTCTTCATGAACTCTGACTCTTTTGACGCCTTCTTTCTTATCCAGGGCACGGGCGAGGTTAAAGTCAGAAAGTGCTGTTCCAGTGAATGCTTCCTTAATCCTTTCGGGGTGTTTTATCCAGATGTTTACATTTTCTTTGACATCTTCAAGCACTTCCCTTTTCAGTGGATAGAGATTCTTACCTTCCTTTTCAACCTTTTCTACTTCAAACTCGACAGCTGAACCAGAACTGCATCCAGATAAAACTAAGGAAAGAATAATGAACAATACAGCGATGGTTATTGTTTTTCCTGTTGCACGCATCTTAGTATGCTACCTCCAATACCTTGCCTTCTGGCTTGTAGGCAGTATTGTAGGTGCCAAAAGAAATATCAAAGGTTCGAATCTGTCCAGAAGGAATATTCTTTACTTTTACCTTAATTTTCTTTGCAAGGTTTCCATCCTTATCGATAAGGCGGATTTCAAGAAGAACCTCTTTGGCGTCTGTGTCAGACTTGTTCTTGACTTCGCCATAGATGTGGGCAATGTTGTAAGAATCAGCGTAGAAGTTAACATTCTGGACTTCAAAAAGTTCAAGGACCTTCTTATCGACTGTTTTCTTGGTAATATCGACGGTTTCCTTGGCTTTCTGAGGGCTCTGGGCAAGGGTGTAGACGGCAGCAATAACTGCAACGAGTACTAAAATGGTTAGTATCCTCTTAAGCATGCCAACACCTCACGGTCTAAAAAAATTTTTCAAAAAGCACGATAAATTATAACAGCAGCAACAGTCACAGCCAAATATAAATTGTGAAGAGTTTTACTTAATTTTCTTGAGCACTTTATGTGCTGCATCAATCGTTTTTTCAACATCAAGTTCAGTGTGAGCAGTGGAAACAAATGCCGCTTCAAATTGAGAAGGAGCAAAGTAGCAGCCTTCCTCTATCATACCCCAGAAGAAACGAGAATACATCTGAGTATCAGAGGTGGCTGCAGATGCATAATCCTTCACTTCTGATTCTGTGAAGAAGGCACACATCATAGAGCCAACGCGAGTAAAGTAGGCTGGGACACCTGCTTCTTCAAACGCCTGTTTTAAGCCTTCTGCAAGAGTCGATGACATTCTCTCGAGATAATCATAGATATAACTTTCCTTAAGAGTTTTTAAAACTGCAATTCCTGCGGCCATAGCAAGTGGGTTTCCTGAAAGTGTTCCTGCCTGGTAAACGGGTCCTTCTGGCGCTACATAATCCATAATTTCAGCCCTTCCACCAAAAGCGCCAACAGGTAGACCTCCACCAATGATCTTGCCAAGAGTGGTAAGATCAGGATAGATGCCAAACAGTTCCTGGGCGCCACCATAGGAGACCCTGAATCCAGTGATTACCTCGTCAAAAATTAGAAGCGCACTATACTGCGTCGTCAGTTCTCTTAAACCTTCCAGAAATCCTTTTTCAGGTGGAACAACGCCCATATTGCCAGCGATTGGCTCGATTATGACGCAGGCAATGTTCTCTCCTTCTTCTTCAAAGGTCTGCTTGACTGATTCAAGGTCATTATAGGGAAGAACGATGGTGTCCTTTGCTGTTCCTTCAGTTACACCTGGTGTTCCAGGTATGCCTAGGGTCATCAAACCAGAACCAGCCTTAACAAGAAGACTGTCAGAGTGACCATGGTAGCAACCCTCAAACTTAACTATTTTTTCACGACCAGTATAGCCACGCGCTAAACGGATGGCACTCATAACTGCTTCTGTTCCTGAAGAAACAAACCTGACCTTTTCAATTGAAGGAACTGCTTCCACAACGAGTTTAGCCATCTCGATTTCAAGTTCTGTTGGAGCACCGTAGCTGGTTCCCTTTTCGACAACGTCTCTTAAGGCTCTTACAACATTTGGATGGGCGTGGCCAAGAATCATTGGTCCCCAGGACCCAACATAGTCTATGTACTCATTTCCATCGGCATCGTAAATTTTAGAACCTTTTGCTCTGGAGATGAAGAGAGGGGTTCCACCTACTGATTTGAATGCCCTTACTGGGCTGTTTACGCCACCAGGAATATACTGCTTCGCTTCTTCAAAGAGTGCCTTACTTCTTTCAAGGTTCATCAACAAACACCCTTTCCACTATCCTTATTTAATAACGTAGACAAGTTTACCAATTTCTCTATTTTATTTTTCAGATTTGATTAGAGAAAGTGCTTCTTCACGAGTTTTCTGGCTGGTTCTAAAAACACCTCTTACAGCTGAGGTGATGGTTAGATGTCCTGGTTTCTTTACTCCTCTCATACTCATACACAGGTGTTCTGCTTCAATGATGACAAGAACTCCAAGGGGTTGAAGCAGCCTTTCGAGTGCATAGGCAATATCAGTGGTCAGGCGTTCCTGAAGTGATGGTCTCTTAGATGCGTTTTCGACCACTCTTGCAAGTTTTGAAAGGCCAACGATTTTACCTTCCTTGTTTGGAATGTAGGCAACATGTGCTTTTCCATAGAAGGGAATAAGGTGGTGTTCACACATCGAATAAAACGGAATGTCACGAATGATTATCATTTCATCCTGCTTCTCGTGAAAAACAGTCGGGCGTATGCCATCGAGAGGGTCCTTGCCAACGCAGGAAAAAATCTCTCCATACATTCTTGCAACACGTTCAGGCGTATCCTTTAAACCCTCGCGGTTAAGGTCTTCACCTATGCCTTCCAATATCAGGCGAACGCCTTGCTTTATCTTTTCTAAATCCAACTTATCTATCCCTTATCCTTCAGCAGGCTTGAGTTTTCCTTTGAGTTCAGGTGCAAGTTTTCCAAGAACGTCAAGTTTTGCTTTTTCACTTGAAACGGTTTCTTCAGAAGTTTCGGTTTCCTGGCCTGAATCCTCATTGAGGATGAGGTAGAGTTCATCGCTCGTTATGGTCTCCTTTTCAATCAGTGTTCTTGCCAATCTGTCAAGACCTGCCTTATTTTCTTCAAGTATTTTCTTTGCTCTTGCGTAGGCAGTATCAATTATCTGGCGAACTTCCTTATCTATCTCATAGGCTACCTCAGGGCTGTAATTTGGTTCGCGTGCAAGGTCTCTGCCAAGAAATACTTCACCGGTTTTATGTCCAAAGGTAAGTGGTCCTAAATTTTCGCTCATTCCATACTCAGTAACCATCTGCCTTGCTATTTTGGTTGCGCGTTCGAGGTCGTCGCTTGCACCAGTGGTCACATCGCCAAAGACCATTTCTTCAGCAACTCTTCCTGCAAGCATCATTGCAAGCTCATCCAAGAGTTCTGATTTGGTTACCAGATATCTGTCCTCAGTTGGAAGCGTAAGAGTATAGCCAAGCGCACGACCACGAGGAATGATGGATATCTTGTGGACGGGGTTTGTGTTAGGCAAGATATGGGCAACAAGTGCGTGGCCTGCTTCGTGGTAAGCAATAATCTCCTTTTCCTTATCTGATATGATTCTGCTTCTCTTTTCAGGTCCAGCAAGCACCCTATCGATGGCTTCCTCAAACTCCTGCATATCAATCAACTTTTTCCTGTGGCGAGCAGCAAGAATGGCTGCCTCGTTAACCATATTGGCAAGGTCAGCGCCTGTAAAACCTGGAGTTCTTCTTGCAAGAACTTCAAGGTCAACATCTTTGGCAAGTGGTTTTCCACGCGTATGTACTTTTAGTATTGCTTTACGACCTTCAAGGTCAGGCCTGTCAACAACAATGTGTCTGTCAAATCTTCCTGGACGCAGAAGTGCAGGGTCAAGGATATCAGGTCGGTTAGTGGCTGCAATGACTATTATGGAATCGTTTACATCGAAACCATCCATTTCAACAAGCAACTGGTTAAGTGTCTGCTCGCGTTCATCGTGGCCTCCACCTAAGCCAGCGCCACGCATTCTACCAACTGCATCTATCTCGTCTATGAAGATGATGCAGGGAGCATTCTGTTTTGCCTGTTCAAAAAGATCGCGCACTCGAGAGGCACCGACACCAACAAACATCTCAACAAACTCTGAGCCAGAGATGGAGAAGAAAGGAACTTTGGCTTCACCTGCAAGAGCCCTTGCAAGCAGTGTTTTTCCTGAGCCTGGAGGACCATAGAGAAGTATGCCCTTAGGTATTCTTGCGCCCATATCAAGAAACTTCTTTGGATTCTTAAGGTATTCCTTGATTTCCTGAAGTTCTTCAATGGCTTCGTCAAGTCCAGCAACGTCCTTGAAGGTAACCTTAGGAAAATCTGTTTTTGCCAGTCTTGCCTTGCTCTTTGCAAAGTTGAAAATCTTTGAGTTTCCACCCTGCATTTGGTTCATCATAAAAATCCAGAAGAGAATGATTAAGACAAAGGGAAAGATGTTAATGAGTATGGAAAGCCAGAGGCTGTTCTGGGGATCAACTTTTATGTTTTCAACTCCGCTTTCGAGAAGTTTGGCAGTGATATCGTAATCAGATGGGTATGTCGTCTGAAAGTGTTTTGGTGAGCCCTTTTTAAGTGAGCCCTTGATGATGTGGTCTCGCTCAAAGATGGTTACACTTTCGACGTTCTTGTTCTCAACCTGCTGGATGAAGTAGGTAAAGCCCACTTCTTCATAAGTAACACTGCTTACGCCACCATAAATAAAGTAAGCAGCAACAGCAACTATAAAAAAATATATGAGGAGGTTTTTTAAAGCCCTATTCAAATTCTCTTCACTCCTTTCGAGCAATTATTTTACCACGAAAGAGGCATCGTTAATTTAACGCTTACCTGACTGTAGAAGCGGCTAAATCTTATCAGTATCGATTGCGTAGATGGAGTTTAAGTGACGGTACATACCAGCAAAATCAAGGCCGTAGCCAACAACAAACTCATCAGGAATTGTAAAACCAACATACTTAGGTTCAATGTTAACTCTCTGCTTGCCTTCCTTAACAAGCAAAGTGCAGATCTCTATTGAGGCAGGATTTCTCGCAGATAAGGTATCGACGAGGTATTTAAGGGTAAGACCAGTATCAAGAATATCTTCAACTAAGATGATGTGTCTGTTTCTTATATCTCTATCGAGGTCCTTTTCGATTTTTACAACTCCAGAAGTCTGAGTTGCCTTACCATAGCTTGAAACAGACATAAAATCGATTTCAAGAGGGATTTCGATTTTTCTTACAAGGTCTGAGAGGAAAACAAATGCACCTTTGAGTATGCCAATGAAAAGGGGTTTCTTGCCCTGATAATCAATAGTAATCCTTTCGGCAAGTTCCTCAACTTTTGTTTTTATCTCTTCTTCTGTTATGAGTTCTTTTTTAAGCAACCCTTTTGGATCAACCGCTTTGAGTAATGCCACTTCTTATTCCTCCAGTAATTTTATTCTAAACCAATAATATCTTTTCGTGTGCTCATCAACCTTGAAATCTTCTGAAATCCTTAAAGTCGCAAGCCAGAAAATCCTTCCATCTTCATTAGTTAAAACTGGAATGAGCTTTCTTTTTTCTCTTTCCACTTTCTCGTCAACAAAGATATCTTGAAGTTTTTTTTCTGAACTCATTCCAAGGGGTTTCATTCTATCTCCTTCTTTAAAACTCCTCACTACAATTTTCTTGCCCACCTTGTCAGCATCAAGAATGCAGGAATACTTACCATCCAAAAGATCTGAGGGTCTTTCTTCAAGCAAGGAAACCTCAAGTAAAAATCCTGCTTCTTTTAGAATTGCCTTTCCTGGTAACTCAATTTTTATGGGCTTTAATTCTAAAAGTTCTTTCTTTTTAGGAGATGCAAGGAGAAGATGTTTTCTTCTTACAAGTCTTGATCTGCCTGGTAAATCAAGTGATTTCTTTTGTCCAAGAAAAACTTGGACTGCTTCATCAACCATCTCTGAAGAAATTCTTTTTTCGTTTACACCAGCGATAAGAAGAAAGTTAAAGATAAACCTTTTAAGTACTGCTGGATGAAGATTGTTTGCTTTTGATGTATCAATGGCAGGTTCATTGTTCACTTTTAAGAAACACTCTTTTTCAACCTTTTTTGCTTCTTCTTCTAGGTAGTCGTGGATTTCAAAAGCAGAATTTGAGAGTGAAAACATCTTTTCTTCAAATGAAGGATTGATTTTTAAAAAAAGAGGCAGAATTTCGTTTCTTATCCTTGCCCTCAGGTTTTCTTTTCCAAGATTGGTTGTATCAACACAATACGGCTGGTTTAAGAAAGAGAGAAATTCAAGCACATCCCTTCTTTTAAGGTAAATCAAAGGTCTTATGTATTTTCCTCTTTTTGGAGGAATTCCTCTTAAGGACTCGGCTGACGAATGTGTCAGAAGTTTCATAATCACCGTTTCAGCAACATCAGACATTGTATGACCAAGGGCAACTCTTTCATAACCTTCTTCAAGAGATACTTTTTCTAAAAGTTCATACCTTGCTTTTCTGCCTGCTTCTTCAAGCGAAATACCATAGGTGCTTGCAATTTCTCTTACATCAGCCTTAAATCCATAGAAAGGAAGTTTCAGATTTTCTGCAAGTTCTTTTACAAACTTTTCATCTGACGCTGCTTCTTTTCTTAAACCGTGGTTTAAGTGAAAAACACCAAGTTGAAGCGAAAGTTCGCTTGATAGATGGTTTAGTATTAGAAGCAAAGCAACTGAGTCAGGTCCACCTGAAACTGATACAAGAACCCTTTGGTTGCTTTCAATCATTGAATAATCAGAGATTGCCTTTCTTACATTTAAAAGAATCTTTTTTTCTATGTCAGAGACAGCCATAGACCTATTTTAATCTATTGATACCACTGATCTTTCTTCTGGATATGCTTCCTTAACTGCCACTATCTCGTTGTTTCTGTCCAGATAAACCATTCGAGGACGGTGGTTCAAGGCCTGACTTTCTTCAACGAATTTAAAAGACATAATTATAAGGCGGTCGCCTGGATCTGCAAGGTGAGCGGCAGCACCATTTACAGCAATGATGCGAGAACCAGGAGTACCTTCAATGACATAGGTTTCAAAACGATTACCATTGGTAAGGTTGGCAACAAGCACCCTTTCGCCTGGTATCAAACCTGCCTCCTTAACAATCTTACTATCTATGGTTATGCTTCCATCGTAGTCAAGCCTTGACTCAACAACTGAAGCACCATGAATTTTGGATTTAAGGACAGAAATGAATCCGTTCATTTTTCCAAATCACCTACCCGATGATTATGTTATCGATGAGACGTGCCTTTCCTAAAAAAACAGCGAGAGCAAGTACAGCCGGTTTTTCAACCCTCTTTATATCTTCAAGTGTTTCAGCATCTCTAAGTTCGACATATTGAACCTTTATCGTTGGAACTTTTGAAAGTTCATCATAAACAGCATTCTTTATAGCCTCTGCATCTCTTACTCCTGCTTCGTAAAGCTCTTTTCCTTTAAGAAGCGCCCTGTAGATAGAGGACGCCTGCTTTCTTTCTTCTTCACTTAAATAAGAGTTTCTGCTGCTCATAGCAAGCCCGTTGGCTTCTCTAACAGTCTGAACAGCAACAATTTGAACAGGGAAATTGAGGTCTTTTACCATCTTTTCAATAACCTTTAACTGCTGGTAATCCTTCATACCAAAGTAGGCTCGGTCAGGCTGAACAATGTTAAACAACTTCGCAACCACAGTTGCAACTCCACGAAAGTGGCCTGGGCGAAACGCACCACACATAGGTTCAGAGAGCCTGTCAACCTGAACAAAGGTAAGTAGTTCTTCTGGATACATCTCATCAACAGTTGGCAGAAAAGCGTAATCAACACCACTCGCTTCAAGTTTTTTTAGGTCCGAGGCTTCATCTCTTGGGTAACTTCTTAAATCCTCGTTTGGACCAAACTGAATTGGATTTACAAATATGCTTACGACTGTAATATCGTTATCTTTTTTAGAGTGCCTGACGAGTTCAAGGTGACCTTCGTGGAGATATCCCATCGTTGGCACAAAGCCAATTGACTTTCCCTTCTTTTTTTCATCACAAAGCAGTTTTCTTAATTCAGCAATCTTTCTTGCAACATACACAGAAGTTTTACCTCCCTAAATCAATTGAATGAGTGTGAAGCGTCTGGAAATTCTCCGTTTCTAACCTCGTCAATGTAACTGAGGACAGCGTTCTTTATCTCTTCTTTAAGGTTTGCATAGCGTTTTACAAACCTGTAGTTTGTATCTGTCAAACCGAGCATATCGTTTACAACAAGAACCTGTCCGTCGCAGTGCGGACCTGCACCAATTCCTACAGTCGGTATATTTACGCTTTCTGTAATTCTTTTTGCAAGTTGAGCAGGTACCATCTCAAGTACTATGAGAAAACAACCTGCCTTCTCAAGCGCTTTTGCATCTTCAAGAAGAGTTTTTTGTTCTTCTTCTTCCCTTCCTACCAACCTATAGCCACCAAGGGCGTGGACTGATTGTGGGGTCAGTCCAATGTGACCCATCACTGGTATCCCACAAGAAACCAAGCGCTCAACAAGATGAGCAATTTTCCGACCACCTTCTATTTTTACAGCTTGCGCACCTGCTTCCTTTAAAAATCTGCCTGCGTTGTAGACGGCATCCTTCTTGCTTACCTGATAACTTAAAAAAGGCATATCAGCAACGACCATTGCGCGGTTTACAGCCTTTGCAACAACTTTCGTGTGATAGAGCATCTCATCAACAGTTACAGGGAGAGTGGTTTCATTTCCCTGAAACACATTTGAAAGCGAATCGCCAACCAGTACGATGTCTATACCTGCTTCATCAAGGATTTTTGCAGTTGCGTAGTCGTAGGCAGTAAGCATAGCAATTTTTCTGCCTTCCTGTTTCATCTTTATGAGTTCTCTTACAGTTACCTTCTTTACACTCATTTGAATTCAACCTCCAAAAACAAAAAATCCCCGGGCAGAAGCTCGGGGAAGAAAAACCACTAAAAAATTACTCTGCTTCTGCCCGTCCCGGTCGTTAACTGATCCAGGCGGTATGTCTTTAAAAGTATAAGATTATGCTCAGCTCCTTTAAAATCAGGTAGCTGGCTATGCTATTTTACCAGAATAGATCCTTTCTTAAAAACATCTTAATACCGAGTGGATCTTTAAGTTTAAACCTCAGATAGGATTGACTGACAAGATCAAAATAATGGCTTTTTCTATCAAGAATCTCGTAGAGTGGAAAAACGACAAATGAGCGATTATTAAAATCTGGATGAGGAAGGATTACTCTATCAGTTTTAACTTCAACCTCTTCTGAAAGAACAAGATCTATATCCAGAGGTCTTTCACTATGCCTCCTTCTTTTGGTGTAAGTATCGTGTCTTCCAAATATTCTCTCTATTCTTTTTAGGATTAAAAGGGCAGATTGAGGCTCAAGACTGCTTTTTGCTTTCACACAAAGATTGAGAAATGGGTAGCTCGATAAATCGTTTAAGGGTCTTGTTTCGTAAACACCTGATACGTCTTTTAATTCAAAACCACAATCCGAAAGAAAAGGAAGGCAACTTCTAATCCTTGAAATTCTGTTTTCTATGTTTGAACCAATCGATAGATAGTAGGTAAATTCAGGCATCGACAGAGAACTTCCTTATTTCAGAGGCAATTTTTGCTGCGTGCCTTGCTTCAATCACATCGTGGACTCTTAAAATCGATGCACCCATAAAAACTCCGATGGCTCCTGAAGCAATTGTTCCAAAGAGTCTGTCCTCTGGTCCCAAACCATCGAGCGCCTGTCCAATGAAGGATTTTCGAGAATGACCTAAAAGTATTGGTAGGCCTGAGGCTTTAAATGCCTGTAGGTTGGCAAGAATGGTGAGGTTGTCCTCATACCTCTTACCAAAACCTATACCAGGATCAAGGATAATGTTTTCTTCTTTTCCTCCATTTTCTTTAAAACGCGAGATTATCTCGTTGAAAAACGCAGATATCTCAGAGACCGTATCAACATAGTGGGGATTTTCCTGCATCGTCTTTGGTGAATCTCCTTTTAGGTGCATAACAACAACTGGCAGGTTGGATTTTGCAGCAAACTCTAGCATTCCAGGTTTTCTTAGAGCAAATACATCATTTATTATAGAAGCACCTGCTTCGATGGCTGCCTCTGCCACTTCAACCCGGTAGGTATCTATCGATACAGGAACTTTAAAGATACGGGTCAGTTCTTTTATCACAGGAATGGTTCGCTCGAGTTCTTCATTTAAATCGACCTCGTCTGAACCAGGTCTTGTTGATTGACCTCCAACATCTATGATGTCGACACCTGCTTCAATCATCTCCTCTGCTTTTATGAGTGCCTCCTTTGCGCTTATCGCTCGACTTCTGCTATAAAAGGAATCTGGCGTCAGGTTAATAATTCCCATAATCAGTGGATTGAGAGGTGAAAAACTCTTTCCAAGAAGAGAAAATTCGCATCTCGAAAAGTAATTTGAAACAGATGAGGCAAGGATTTTTAGTGGTGATTGCTCGTAAGAATCTGCAAGGCCTTCAATCTCAGAAATACGTTCTGCATCAAGAAACACAGCGCAGCGAAAAATTCTTTCATTAAATCCATATGGGGTAAGATCGATTTTAGGCTCGAGCTCAACTTCGAGGTGAAAACCATTTTCAAGTAGCGCATCGCAGGCACTCAATTCATCCTTTTTAAGAAGCATTACAGATAAAGTTGAATATGGATGGCTTTTTTCAAATCCATCGTACCCAAACAGAGAAGAAAACCTGCTTATATCTACAGATTTAAAAACAGGATAAAACATCTTTTCCTGCTTACTATTCGCCTGCCTGTCTTTCAGAAATTATCTTCATTTTCTTAGGCTCATAAACGCAGTATGGCTCTTCAGCCATATAATCTCCATAGATTGCCTTTGCCCTTGCACGACAGCCACCACAGACTCTTACATACTCGCAGGCACCACATCTTCCTTCAAGCAAGGAATAGTCACGGAGGCGATTAAAGACTGGAGATTCCTTCCATACCTTCTCTGGTCCCTCCACTCTGACATTGCCAGCCAGTTCTTCAAGGTAGCCACAGGGATAGGCTTCCCCCATATGGGAGACGAACATAAAAGTAATTCCACCCAAACAACCTCTTGTCATTGCCTGAAGCCCATGGTTCTGCATCTGTGGCTCAATTGGCAAACCGTCCTCTTTTGCTCGCTGGCGGTAAATGCGGTAGTAGTGTGGAGCGCAGGTCGGTTTTACATAGACCTTTGCATCTCTCTGAACCTCGTAAAGCCAGTTAAGTGTTTCTTCGTACTGCTCAGGCGTTATTTCTTCGTCTTTCATATTTTCTGCCCTTCCTGTTGGCACCAGGAGAAAAACGTGCCACGCGTCTGCACCAATCTCCTGAACCAGTTCAAGCATATCCTTTAAATCATTGATGTTGTGCCTGGTTACAGTTGTGTTTATTTGGAAGCCAACTCCAGCTTCCTTTAAGTAATTTATGCCCCTTAAAGCGCCTTCAAAAGCACCTTCAACTCGACGGAAACTATCGTGGATTTTTGGATTTGAACCATCAAGGCTTATTGAGACTCTCATAATTCCTACTTCTTTCATCAGTCGTGCATTTTCTGGAGTTATAAGGGTGCCATTCGGACTCATAACCATTCTAAGCCCAATCTTCTTACCATACTCAGCAATCTCCCAGATATCTTCTCTCATCATAGGGTCGCCGCCAGTTAGGATGATGACCGGGCTTGCAAAAGCCTTTACCTGATCAAGGAACGACTTTGCTTCTTCAGTCGTCCACTCACCTGGAGGTGGTTCGTTTATGGCAGCCGCACGACAGTGTACGCAGTCAAGATTGCAAGCACGGGTAACCTCCCAGGCTATCATCCTGAGCGGGGGTGCTTCGCCTTTTTTAGGAGCAAATGCTTCGGAGTGATGCATCTTAAAACCTCCAAAAACGGATTAATATATATTCTACATTGTTAGTAGAAATTTTAAAATACTGAATCAATGCAAAACTGTTTGATTAATAGACTCCAAATGTTCCTTCTTTTATCCAGCGGGCAACATCTTTAGCATGATAGGTAAGAATTAGATCTGCGCCTGCTCTCTTAAACCCAGTTAGAATTTCATAGACAATTCTTTTTTCGTCAACCCAACCGTTTCTTGCAGCTGCCTTAACCATTGAATACTCACCACTTACATTGTAGACAGCAATTGGATGGTCAAAGTTTTCGCGAGCGGCCCTCACAACATCCATATAGGCAAGACCAGGCTTTACCATAACAATGTCAGCACCTTCTTCAATGTCAAGTTCGATTTCTCTGATTGCTTCCTTTACATTTGGAGGGTCCATCTGGTAACTTCTTCTATCGCCAAATTGAGGAGTGCTTTCTGCTGCTTCTCTGAAAGGACCATAGAAAGCAGAGGCATATTTGGCTGCATAGGACATAATAGGTATGTTCTCGAAACCTTCGTTATCAAGTGCTGAGCGAATTGCAGCAACCCTTCCATCCATCATATCTGAAGGTGCCACCATATCAGCACCTGCCTCAGCGTGAGAAACTGCTGTTTGGGCAAGGAGCTCGAGTGTGATGTCGTTATTTATCTCCCCATCCTTAATTACACCGCAGTGTCCATGGCTGGTATACTCGCAAAGGCAGACATCAGTGATGACTACGATGTCTGGAACCTCTTTCTTGATTGCTCGAATTGCTTCCTGAACTATTCCATGGTCATCGTAAGCGCCAGTTGCTGCTTCGTCCTTAAACTCAGGAATGCCAAAAAGAATTACAGCTGGTATACCAAGTGAGTAAACTTCTTCGACTTCTTTTACAAGCCTGTCAATTGTAAAACGATAGACACCAGGCATTGAAGAAACTTCCTGAATGCTATCCTTACCTGGCATCACAAAAAGAGGATATATGAGGTCGTCAACAGTTACTCTGTTTTCTCTTACCATTCGCCTTAAATTTTCGTTTCTTCTAAGGCGCCTCATTCTTACCTCTGGAAAGAACATTTGCTACCACCTCTCTTAAAGTATCTCTGATATTGTTATAAGTGGTTCATAGAAGATGTGCATCTTTTCAAACTCTTCGCTGACTTCTGTTTCCTGTCTGTCGACAAGTGGAAACGCAGCAACAGGCTGTATTCCTTCAGACTGGACTATCCTGCAGGCATCAAGAAGAGAACCACCTGTTGTAACCACATCCTCAACCATAACAACGTTTTTAACTGACTCTGTGTCTCCTTCAATAAGTTTTGAGAGACCATATTCTTTTCTTGCTTTTCTCACTATGAGACCCTTTATATCAACATCAAAAAGAGAGGCAACTGATACAGCTGAAGAAACAATTGGGTCAGCACCGATTGTTGGACCTGCAATTGCCTGAATATCCTGATCGAGGCTGTAGATCTTCGATAGAATCAGATAACCTATCAAAGACGCTGAGTCACTTGAAAGAGTGATTTTCCTCAGATCGAGATAGTATGAAGATTTCTTACCGCTTGAGAGAATAAAGTCGCCTCGATGGAGTGCTCTTTCTTTTATAATCTGAACGAGTGCTGAGCGAGCCTCATCGTAGTAATAGCTATCGTAAAGAGCGCTTTCTCCTTTAGAAACTATTTCCTTGAATATCTTTCTTGCGTCCAAACAGGAATCTCCAGTCTGTATAAGTTTATTTAAATTCTCAACTTACGCATTATATCACTTGTTATTCCTTGCTTGCGTTATTACGATTTAAAAGAAACAAAAAAATATCTTTTATAACCTACTGATTTTTTTCCTTCTTTTTTCTTACAAAGGCACTAAACAAATAGATTAGAAAATCGCTGCAAAAATAATTGCTGAAATTTACAAAGAAAACAAGCAATAAGTATTTAAATCGTTGAGAAAATTTTCTGAGTAACTTAAAAAAAATGTGTCAATGCGGCTTAAAACATATAAAATAACTACAAATGAAACTTAGTGGTCCCCTGCTCTTAATTGATTATCAGGAAAAACTTATAAAAAATGTCCATGATCCGGCAAAAGTGGTAAAGAACGCTTCTTTTCTTGTCGACTGCTTCAAAATCCTTGAACGTAAAATTCTTTATACTGAACAGAATCCAGCTGGATTGGGAAGAACTGTTACAGAACTCGATAAACACTTAAATGGATATGCAGTCAGATTTGAAAAGAACTGTTTTTCATCGCTCTGTGATGCCGTTTCTGTGGATTTAGAAGTAACTCTCGCTGAAACGTTAAAGGGTGAAAAACAGGTAATAGTTGCAGGGGTTGAAACGCACATCTGCGTATTTCAAACAGTTTACGACCTTCTAAAATCAGGTTATGAAGTATTTCTGGCTGTCGATGCTTGTGGTGCCTTAAGAAAGGAGCACCACGAGGTTGCCATTCAAACCTTATCAAACTTAGGGGCAATTGCCTTACCTTCGATAAGCATTGTTTATGCTTGTCTTGAGTCAGCAAAAAATCCTTCGTTCAAAAAGGTTCTTGAAGTGGTAAAAAATTACTTGAAAACTTAGTTAACTAAAGAATTCAAAGCAAAAACCTGAGATTTCTTGTTGCTTGATAATTTTGGTAAGTTCTTAAAATCTCTGGATGAACAATTTTTTTGGTAAATTTTTAGCCACTTTTTCCAGCAATATAGCTTTCGGTCAGCGATTCTTTTGGATTGAAGAAAACCTCTCTTGTTTGACCAAACTCAATGAGATGAGAGACAAGATCTTCGTTAGGGTAGAGAAAAGCGACATAATCTGAGATTCTGCCTGCCTGTTGCAGGTTGTGTGTAACGATAATTATCGTGCATTCTTTCTTTAAATGAGTAAGAAGTTCCTCTATAACTGCAGATGAGGTAGGATCAAGAGAACTTGTGGGTTCATCTAAAAGAACAACATGGGGATTTACTGCTAAGGAACGCGCTATACAGAGCCTCTGCTGCTGGCCACCTGAAAGATCGTAGGCTGGTCTGTGAAGCCTGTTTTTGACTTCCCTGTAAAGTCCAACCTTCTTAAGTGATTCTATGCAGACTTCTTCGAGTAATTTCTTATCTCTTACGCCATGAAGTCTAAGTCCGTAAACAACATTATCAAAGATTGAACCCGGGAAAGGATTAGGCCTTTGAAAAACCATTCCAATTCTCGCTCTTAGAATTGTCTTATCGACACCATCATTTATGACATCTCTACCCTCAAAGAGAAGTTTACCTGAGTATTTCACATCGCAGAACTCGTCAAGAAGCCTGTTTATTGAACGAAGAAGTGTGGTTTTTCCTGAACCAGAAGGCCCCATTATGGCAGTTATGCAGTTTTTGTAAACGGGAAAACTAACTCCTTCGAAAATCTGCTTACCTGAAATCGAAACTCCAAATCCAACAAACTCAACGACCTTGTTTTCTGAATCTGGCTTCTTGAATTCGACAACATTCATTATTTACCATCACTCCTTAAACTTGCCTGCTCTATACCTAACTGCAGATCCAATAGCCATAAAAAAGCCAAAAAGCAGAAGAAGAACAATGATGCCAGCAGCTGCTATCTCTTTAAAATCCTGCTGTGGTTTTGAAAGCCAGGTGTAAATTTGAATTGTCAATGCTGTAAATGGATCGAAAACAGACCTTGGAGTGGTCATAATGAAAGAAAGCGCACCAATTGCAATAAGCGGAGCCGTTTCACCTATGACTCTTGCAATGGACAATATGACAGATGTTGCAATCCAGCGAGAAGACACAGGTAGAACGACATATCTTATAGTTTGCCACTTTGTTGCACCCAAAGCGTAGGATATCTCTCTTAAGCCTCTTGGAACTGCTCTGATTGCTTCTCTTGTGGAGATGATGATTACTGGAAGAATTAGCAAACTTAAAGTTAGGGCACCTGCAAGGATGCTTCTCCCCAGATGAAGGTATCTAACAAAAATGGCAAGACCAAAGATACCATAGATAATGGAAGGAATACCTGCAAGGTTGCCGATTATTATATCCAGCGATCTGGATATCCTGCTTTTTCCAGAGTACTCTTCTAAGAATATTGCAGAAGCAACACCAATTGGAACAGCAATAGCAATTGTTAGAACGATGAGCCAGGTGCTTCCAATAAGTGCTGGATAAATTCCAGTCTTTTCTGGAAATCTTGAGGGAGGCGAAGTTAGAAACTGAAGGTCCAACCATTTTAAACCCTTTACAAAAACGGACGACAAAAGTTGAATCAGAGTAAACAAGACAGCCAGAAGCGAGATAAAAGCAATTACAACAAAAACTTTTTCCGCTAGCTTTCTTCTTTTTGCCCTTATGCTTATAGCTTTAGCTGAAAGGATTACTTCTTTTGCCACCTGAATACCACCCTAGAAAGATAGTTCAAAGTAAATGTAATAACGAATAAAAGAAAACCAACTGCATAGATGCTTGCATATTCAATGCTTCCAAATGGTGTGTCACCCATACTGACCTGTGCAATATAGGCAGTCATTGTCTGCACGCTCACAAAGGGGTTTAAGGTGAAGTTAGGTGTTGAACCAGCAGCGACTGCTACAATCATCGTTTCACCAATGGCTCGAGAAACAGCCAGAATAACGGAAGCAAGAACACCAGAAACTGAATAAGGAAGAACCACCTTAAGCACAGTATCGAGACGAGTTGCGCCAAGTGCAAGAGAAGCCTCCCTTAAATCCTTTGGCACTGAAGAAAACGCCTCTTCGCTTAGAGAGGCAATTATAGGAAGGATCATAACTCCCATCATTACAGATGCACTGAAAGCATTAAAGATTTCGACAGGAATATACTTTTTTAAAAATGGTGTAAAAACCACAAGAGCAAGGTAACCATATACAATCGTTGGAATGCTGTATAAGAATTCCAGAAAAATTTTTACATAATGCCTGAATTTTTTATTTGAATACTCACTTAAATAAATGGCAATGATAAGTCCCAAAGGTAATGCAATTACAATTGCAATCATAGTAGTTAAGAATGTGCCTGCAACCAAAGGAAGCACGCCAAAGCTTGGATCATAAAACAGTGGAGCCCATTTTGTTCCAGTCAGGAATTCTTTCAAAGAAACTTTCTCAAAGAAAATAATCGCTTCTGTAAACAATATCAATGTAAGTGCAACGGTAACAATTATGGAGAGAAATGACGAGGCTGCCAGTATAGAAACAATTGCTCTTTCCTTTAAAGAAGCAATCTTCTTCCTATCAAGCAGCCTCGCCATCATCGCTACCCTTTCTCCTACTTCATTGTTTCGAGTTTGCTTATTTGCTCTGAATACTCATTTGATTCAAGAGCAACGTAACCAACTTGCTCAGATATTTCTCCAGCCCTCTCAAGGAAGTACTTAACAAATTCAAAGACCTGAGGCTTCTTGAGCGACTCAAGGTTTACGTAGATAAACAATGGCCTTGAGAGAGGTTTGTAGGTACCAGACTTTATTGTTTCCTTTGTTGGCATAACTCCGTCAATACTGAGTGCTTTCAGTCTGTCCTTGTTTTCATAGTAATAGGCGTATCCAAAGTAACCGAGAGCATATTTTTCTCCAGCAACTCCTTCAACTAAAACATTGTCATCAGCGCTCTGGGTATAGTCAGATCTGCTCTTCTTCTTCTCTCCAACGATTTCTTCTGTGAAGAATTCAAAGGTTCCAGAGTCTGTATCAGGTCCAAAGAGAACTAT
>JAOADC010000011.1 GCA_026417515.1 Actinomycetota bacterium | reverse complement strand
TATGTCGCTGATTAAATATCTTGAAGATTTAATGAAAATTTCAAGCCCTTCTGGAAACGAAGAAAAGATGCTTCTTTATCTTGAAAGTGTCCTTAAAAAATCAGGTTTCAAAGTAAGTTTTTCTGAAGTACCAGGAAAATTTCCTAATCTGATTGCTTTAAGAAAAAACCCTCGATTTGCTATTTCAACACACGCTGATCATGTAATTATTGGTCATAAAAGCGAAGAAACTTATACAATTTTGAACGATATCGTCATCGGGATAGGAGCTGCAGATACCAAGGGACAAATAGCATCACTTCTTGATGCTGTATCAAACTCTGATTTACCGGCTGCCATAATAATCACAGTAGATGAAGAAAAGGAAGGATCAGGAAGCCGTTCTTTGGAAAATTATGAACTCTTTGATGGAATACTTGTACTTGAACCAACTGACTTTATTATCTGCACTCATCAGGCAGGAGCAATTGAACTTAAGATATCAACCTTATGTGATAGTTTTCATGCCTCATGTTCAAAACCTGAATCAAATCCAATTCTAATGGCTGCTCGTATGCTGGAATCTTTAGAAGATTTCAGGAAGAAATCTAAATTTATTAAAAAGTGGGGGCTTCCAACTCTAACGCCTATCTATATTGAAAGTGGAAAGGATGACCTGTATGCGTCGCCTGAAGAAATTAAAATGCAAATTGATATTCCAATTGCACCTGAAGAAAGCCCAACACAAATATTCAGAGAAGTTACTGAGATTATAACCAAGCACGGCTTTCAGATTGATTGGGCTGAATCTGAGCCTGGATTTTCATTTTCGACCTCCTCCAACATACTTAAAAAAACTGAGATGGCCTACGTAAAGACTTTTAAGAAAAAACCAAAAAAGGGGATTATGCCAAGCTGGACTGATGCGGCAAACTTTTCTCTTTCAGGTATCGACACAATAGTTTTTGGTGCAGGAAAATTAGAGTTTTGCCATACAAAAAGGGAGTTTGTAAGTATCAATGACCTCTATAGGCTCTCAACATTTTTGTTAAATTTTCTCAAAGAAATTACGATAAAAAACTATAAATAAAAATGCCAGTAATTTTATAGGTTTAGGAGGAACCTAGTTTTGGCTAAGCCTGCAATTAAAGACTTAGTCAATAGCTATACTAAAAAATATGTTGTTCTTTTTTCCCTTTTAATGATTGCCATAAACATTTTGACTTTCTACGATTTAACAAATCGAATAATCATCAAAGAAAATGCTGAAAGAATTGATAGAATAGACATCAGATGGAGATATGCCATCAACAATTTTGGAAGAATGCTTAATATCATAGCCAGCGAACCTGAGCTGATAGAGAGCGAGGAAAATGCTAGAGAAATACTTAAAAGAATCTATCAAGCTTATCCTGATCTCGTGTCTTATCCTGCATTTGGCACAGCAGACGGGAAAATGATTACCTATCCTTATTTTCCTTATGAGTATATAAATTACGATCCGCGCGAAAGACCATGGTATATTGCAGCCATAAAGAATCCAGATGAATATGTTGTATTGCCACCATTTAAGCATGGAATTCTTAAACACTATGTAATAGCAGTTGCAAAGGCTGTAAAAGACAGAAATGGAAAATTAGCAGGAGTACTGGCTATCGATATGACTTCAGATTTGATTGGTAAAAGCATACTTGCAGAAAATACGTATGTATTAGACAACAAAGGAAATGTCATCGCAAGGAAAGGAAACCCTGATAGCATTGTTAATTTCAATTCAGATGATTTTAGAAAAGATGATATCAGCATAAAGAGATTGGGATTAAACACTTATATAGCCAAGAAATCAATCGCAGATACCATCATTGTAAATGAGGTAAAAATCAGGAAATATTTGGTACCTTTTATCTTGCAGGTTTTGGCGTCAATTTTAATTATTGTTTACGTCTCAATTTATATAAAGAGGAAAATTGAATTCCTTACAGATGAGAATCTAATAAAACCACTAAAAACCCTAATAAGGAAAGGCGAAGAAGTACTGGAAGCGAAAGAATTTAAATTGAATCTTCCAGAACCAAAATTGAAAGAAATTGAAGACTTGAGCAATGAGTTTTTCCTTATCAATTCAAAAATTTATGCCCAGAATCGAGCGTTAATATTCAACTATGAATTGATAAAGAAACAACAGAAAGAAATAAAAGAAGCCTATATGATTCTAACTGAAAAACTTGGTTTATTTGTAGAGAATTATGATGAACCGACAGGAAAACATATCCAGAGAGTAAGCAGACTATCAGCGTTTATCGCTAAAAGACTTGGCCTTGATGATAAGCTGGTTGAAGAAATTGCAATCTACTCTCCACTTCATGATATAGGAAAAATAAAAGTTCCTGTAGAAATATTGAATAAGCCAGGTAGATTAACTAAAGAAGAGTTTGAAATCGTAAAGAAACATACCATCTGGGGTGCAGAAATCCTGGAAGGTAGCGAAAAACTTAAAGTTGCCTACAATATCGCCCTCTACCATCACGAAAGATATGATGGCACTGGTTATCCATATGGACTTAAAGGAGACGATATTCCAATAGAAGCACAGATTGTAGGTATTGTAGATGTCTACGATGCGCTTCGATCAAAAAGACCATATAAAGAACCAATCAGTCACGAGGAGGCCATAGAAATCCTTCTAAGAGGAGATGATAGAACCACTCCTGAACAGTTTTCCACTGAGATATTGAAAATATTTGAAAAATTCAGTGATGAAATCAAAGAAATTTATGATTCAGAGCTGGATAATAATATTTCTATTTATGCTTGAGCACTCAGAATAGTTTCTTTTCCCATCTTTCCCATTTTCCAAAGGTACCTCTGTATTCAAAGCCATGTTTTAAATAAAACTTCTTTGCTGGTTCATTGGTTACTCCAACCCAGAGACCTGCCTTTGTTTTGCCAGATTCTTTGAAGTAATCCAGCACCTTCTTAAGCAATTTTGATGCTATGCCCATTGATTTAAACTCCGGTCTCACAACTATCTCATGGATTTCCCCAAAAACTTTGCCAGCAAAAAACCAGTCTTTATGGCCACCAATGAATCCAACCGGATAGTGGTTTACAAATGCGACAAAGAAACCTTTTGGATCCTGTCGATAAAGCCAGTTAATATACTTCTTGACCCTCTCAGGAGTCTGATAAGCATATATTTCAAAACCCTTATATCCTGAAAAATAGATCTCGACAAATTGGTCAATAAATCTTTTCAATTCATCACGATTTATGTTTCTGATGACGAGGTTTAAATCATTTGAATCTTCGCTAAGCATTGAATTGATTATAATTCGTTAAAATATTTTTATGAATGGTCTAGTTCTCGGCTCAGGTGCTGCACTTGGGTACGCGCACATCGGAGTACTTAAAATCCTCGAAAAAGAGGGCATCGAGTTTGATTTCATCGTAGGTTGTAGTATCGGGTCATTAATAGGTGCTCTTTACGCGTCAGGAATGAGTGCTTATGAAATCGAGCACTTGGCGCTTTCGCTCAAACCAACTAAATTGCTCAGGTTGGTTATGCCTTCGAGACCCTCTCAGGCATTGTTAAACAGCAGCAGAATAAGAACTTTTCTTGAAGAAATAATTCCAAAAAAAACATTTGAAGAACTAAAGAAGCCACTTGCCATTGTAGCAACATCACTTTTAACAGGAAAAATAGAAACATTTACCTCAGGTGAATTGTTGCCCGCAATAATGGCAAGTATTTCTATTCCGATAATCTTTCAACCAGTAAAAATTGGAGATAAATTCTACGTTGATGGAGGTGTAATAAGCCCCTTACCTGTTCGAATTGCTCGAATTCTACAACCAGAAGCAAGAATTCTTGCCGTTGATCTGACAAGTAGCGATAAACATAAGATAAAAGCCGAGCATAAGGAAAAAATTTCGATTTATGAATCGGCTCTTTACTCAGTTATACTGATGCAGATTGAATTATCAGAAAGAGAGAAGCACCTTGCTGATTTAGTTCTCACACCTAAACTGAATGAGTTCGAGTTTTACGAATTTTACAGACAGGAAGAGATAATCAAAAAAGGAGAAGAAGAAGCATTAAAGAATCTGGAAAAAATCAGGAAAATCTTTTCCTAAATTCAATAAACTTCTTTGCTAAATCTTTAGTTCTGTTAAAAATTTCTGTGCGGAGTGCTTTGTCTGAAACCTCGTCTATGCCTGAAATCCTGTTGTGCTGCCAGGGAAAATAGGAGCCATGAGAAATGGCATCCTGCAGAGAATGAACAGCCCAACCAAGAAGCTTCTGGCTGTTAAATATTTTTGCCAGATACAGAAATAATCCACTTAAGATAAACGCACCAGATTTTCGAAAATGAGCAAAGGGCTTAAAAATATAATACTTATCAAATAGAACACAGTGTTTTGAAATTAGATGTGCTTCTTCTCTGTTGAAACCTTCCTCTATAAGAGCGTTGAACGTAATTTTATAGTGCAGGCTTCCCTTCATCAGTTAAATTTAGCATTGCTTTAAAAATAGTTGCAACTTTGGCAAAATTAAAAAAGGTGTTTTAGATGAAGAAACTACTTCTTCTTATCATAATTTTTGCTCTGATTTTCAGTGGATGCTCCACAAAGAAAGAAGAAAAGATTTCAAGTTCCAAAAAAGAAGAAAATAAGTCTGAAAAAACCATAACCGAAGAAGTTGAAAGTTTTAAACTTACCTCTCCGGCTTTTTCCGATGGCGAGGAAATACCAGTAAAGTACTGTATGCAACAGATTGAAGGAGGTAAGAATGTCTCTCCACCGCTTGAGTGGACAGATCCGCCAAGTGGAACAAAGTCCTTTGCAATTGTCTGTATTGATACACACCCGATCGCCAATGGATGGATCCATTGGATTGTTGTTAACATTCCTGCAAGTTGGAGGAAGATTGATGAAGGTGCTTCAGGAACAGAAAAAATGAATGGAGCGCTTGAACTTATGAATAGTTTTGGATTTAAGGGATGGGGTGGACCAATGCCACCTCAGGGAAGTGGAGAACACAAGTATGAATTTCATATTTTTGCCCTTCCAACAGAAAAGGCAGCTCTTCCAACAAAAATAAAATTGGATGAAAAAATTCTCTCTTTGCTCAGGAAATCTGCATTATCAGAATCAGTTCTTGTGGGGATATTCAAGAGATAGAAAGGAACGGTAAAAATCTTTGGTAGCGGGGGTGGGATTTGAACCCACGACCTTCGGGTTATGAGCCCGACGAGCTACCAGGCTGCTCCACCCCGCACCGAATGTTTAAGCAAAGCAAGTGATTATTATATCAACAACATAATGTTTTTCAAGAATCAGATAGACGATGATGGTAAAATTTACTTATCTCAAACTCACTCCACAGTTTTTTGTATGTATTCTTTTTTAATTTAAAAGAGAGGAGAGCGCAGATTTTGAGAAAAAAGGTTTCTACCAGAATTGGCAAGAAAATTGTCAGCGCTCTTCTTTTACTCATCTTCATTCTTTCTTTTCCTCTGCAATCACTTGCTGTCCCTCGCTCAACTCAAGCAAGCCAGGTAAGACAGCAAATTGAACAGATTGAGACAGAGATCCAAGCAAAAAAAGCACAACTTGCTGCGATAGATGCACAACTTGAAGAAATGCAAGTCCAACTTGAAATAGCCACAGAAAGATGGAAGGAAGCACAGGATAGGCTTCAGACAGCAAGAACACGCCAAATTGAAGTAAGGCTAAAGGCCGAACAAACGCAGGCAGAACTTAAATCAAAACAGGAAATATTTTCAAAGAGAGTCAAAATTCTCTATAAGGAAGGCGAGATGCACTTCATCTCGATAATCCTCAATAGCGAAGATATGCAAGATCTTTTTACAAGAATTTATTACATCATATTGATAACCAGGAGCGATACAGAACTCATAAAAGCCATTGAAACAAAGAAGGTGGAACTTGAGCGAATCCAGGAACAACTCAACGAGATAGTTGAAGAAGAGCAAAGAGCGATGTATGAACTCGAAGTTAGAAAGCTTGCTATTCAAGCTGAACAGCAAAGGTTGGAAAACTATAAAAGATCGCTATCTATTGATACACAGAACTTACTTGCTCAGTTAGATGAACTTACAAAAGCTCAACAGCAGATATATAAGAGTTATTACCGAATCATACCTGAAGCGTTTGGAATACAGGTTGAGCCAGGTTCTATCGTTGAGACTGCACTAAATTACCTTGGAATTCCTTATCTGTGGGGCGGCGAAAGACCAGAAACTGGTTTTGATTGCTCTGGTCTTGTCAGATATGTTTACCTTCAACATGGAATTGAACTTCCTCATTACTCTGGTTATCAGTTTAAATACGGTAAACCTGTTGAGAAGAGCGAACTGATGCCAGGTGATCTGGTATTTTTTGGAAATCCTATCCACCATGTTGGCATCTATATTGGAAACGGTTATTTCATTCATGCACCAAAAACTGGTGATTTTGTAAAAATCACACCCCTCGAATCTAGAAAGGATTACGCTGGAGCAAGAAGAATAATTGGTTATGTTATGCCGACTATATCTCCAAGAAATTAATTAATCTTTGATTTTTTCTTCAAGAATCAAACCTCTTTTATTTACAATCTTAATAAATGGAAGAGTTTGTAAATGCTGCACTGGAAAAAGCATCCGAATTAAATGTCGAAGCGGAAGTCAGGTTTTCTTCTCTTGAAGAAGAGATCACGAGAGTTAAAAAACTTGAAACAGAAATTGCTGGCTACGAACACACAATAGGTCTTGGAGTGACCGTCTATCATAACGGTTCCTATGGATTTTCTTCCACTTCTCTTGTTTCCAAAGAAAATGCTGCAAGAATAGTCGAGGAAGCTTTTAGTATAGCAAAAGCAAGATCTCAACAAAAAAAGATTCAGCTTTTCTTCCCTGAACTCTCGAACGTGAAAGATGAAAGGAATAGCGAGTATAAAATAGATCCTTTCAGCATACCAACGGAAGAAAAGGTTAATTTCTTGTTGCGAGTCAATCAGGAGGCATTGGATCAGGTAAAAGGTATTACAATCCTTCCGGTTTCTATGATAAGGAGCTTTAAAAAGAAAGTAATCTATGCAAACACAAAAGGTGCCTATATTATTCAGAATTTTGTAAGTTGCGGTGCTGAGGTTCAGATCTATGCTTTTTCAGACAATGAACTGCAAGTAAGATCCTATCCTGCAAGAGATTCGTCTTATTACCAAAAGGGCTATGAAGTAATCAGTGAGCTCGATTTGATCGAAGGAGCCAGAGTTGCGGCAGAAGAAGCAACTGAACTTTTGAAGGCTGAAAATTGCAGACCAGGTGAGTACGAAGCAGTCATTTCTCAGGATCAAATGGCTCTACAGATACATGAATCTATAGGACATCCTTCAGAACTTGATAGGGCACTTGGTTTTGAAGTTTCTCTTGCTGGTGCCTCTTTCTTAAAGGCTGAAAGCCGTGGCAGATTCGAGATCGCTTCAAAAAACGTAAATATTGTTGCTGATGCAACAATGAAAAATGCTCTTGGAAGTTTCTACTACGACGACGAAGGGACACCAGCACAAAGATTTTATGTAGTTGAAAATGGAGTTTTTAAGAATTTTCTATCTTCCAGAGAATCAGCAACTTCCATTGGAGAGCAATCAAATGGATGTGCTCGAGCAGAATCGGCATTAAAATTGCCAATAGTTAGAATGACCAACCTGAGTCTTTTGCCTGATGAATCTGGGCCTGGTTCATTGGAGGAAATGATTTCAGATATTAAGGAAGGTATTTATTTAAAGACCACAAGAAGTTGGTCAATTGACGATCTCAGGCTTAATTTCCAGTTTGCTGTAGAGTATGCCAGGGAGATTAAAAACGGAAGACTGGGCAAAGTTATTAAAAATGCAAACTACACAGGTATTACACCTAATTTCTGGAAAAGTGTTGTTTCAATTGGAAACGAAAAAACATTCAAGCTTTACGGATTTACAAACTGCGGTAAAGGTGACCCTATACAGCTTGCAAGTGTGGGACATGGTTCTCCAATCGTCCTTGTCAGAAATCTGAAGGTTGGATCAGTGAGATGATAGATAGATATCTCGAAGATTTGAAAGATAATCTTAAAAGTTGTCTTTCAAAATTCTCCAGCCATAACCGTAAAGTTGAAGTTGAACTTTCTGCCTGGTATCAGGAGTCACAGTCTTACCGTCTGGCAAGAAATGAAGTTATTCAACCTCAAACAGAAAAAAGTGTAAGGATATCTGCAAGGGTAATTTCTGAAAAAAAGACGGGTATTGCTGTAACCAATTCAATATTGACTGAAGATATTCTCAGTGCTATTGAAACTGCTTACGATCTTTCTAAATCACAGAAACCTCGTGTTGAGGCAGGTCTGCCTGAAAAACCTCACAAGCATTTCTCGCAGATTGAAGCAGAAGGACCTCTTTTCAATATTGCCAAAAATTTTGAAAGAATTAATGATTGGCTTCTTTTTGCTAAGGAAGCGCGTGTCTTTCTTTCAGGAAAGTTTCAAATAAGCAGACAAGCGCTTATAGTAGTAAACACCAAAGACACTGAAACTGTTCATATCTTCCCTCTCATAAAAATCGAATTCATTGCAGAAAGGGATGAGATTTCAGGATTTGGATCTTATATATCACATCAGTTTGAACCGTTCATAATTATGAACGAACTTGAAAGAGCTGTTTCCAAAGCATCACATTATGGCAAAGTGGTT
>JAOADC010000035.1 GCA_026417515.1 Actinomycetota bacterium | reverse complement strand
CCTCTCAATTTACCATCCAGTGTGGTTAAGGTAACAAAAGCACCGTATGGTTTATATAAATTTTCTGAAATTGGAACATATTCGGTATATCGACCTGTGCTGAGATATTCTTCGAGAGTTTTTCTTGCAAGTGTTAATAGTTCCTTCTTTTCACTTTCATTAAGCCATTCTTCAGATATCAGTTTTTTGGCATTTTGCTTTCTAATAAAAAGTGAAGACCCATAACCAACAACAGATGCTTTGGATTCATCATTTGCTATAACATCTCCTGAATTGTAGTAGCCAAGGTCAACTGCATAGTTTGCACCAAGTTTCTTGAGCGTCATCATAGCAAGTACTGTGCCATAACCTCCGCACATCTCTACATCGTTTGAAATTAATCTTCTATAAAGCATCTCAGGCTCAAACTTATTTATGGCTTCAAGTGCGAGAACGTCCATTTCAACTGCCTGATCATACGGGTAATAGTGCGAGAGGTCAGATGAAGCTACAATAAAAAACTTCTTGTATTTTAATTTTCGCGCAAGAACATCAGCAATTTTTTCAAGCTCGTCAAGACCAAGGTCACCAACAACTGCTGGAGCTATTTTGAAGCCAGGTTTTAATACAAACTGAAGAAAGGGCAACTGCACTTCAATGGCGTGCTCTTGAATGTGCGGTTGTCGAGAAATAGAGAAAAGTGGAGACTCAGAAATAAGCTCGCCGATAAAAGATTGGTCAACCTCAACTCTTCCTAATGGTGTTTCATAATAATTAACCGAATCAAAAGTAGGTTCTCTTCTATAAACTCGATGAGGAGGAGCAAATATAACTATCAATTCGAATTCTTTGTCTTTTATTGCCTTATAGGCTTTAGCTGCTAATCTTCCTGAATACTGGTAGCCTGCATGTGGCACCAGTGCACCTACAGGTTCACCACTGAATTCCGGAACTTCGGCTTCATTAATAAAGGATTCGATGGTAGAAATTAAACTCAATCTATTTTTTGGATAAAATCCAACATACGCAGCAAAAGGTTCACGTACTTTTCTTGCGCTGAAACCATCTATCTCCATACAATCATTTTACTAAATTATTAATATTTCTATCTATGTTAATGAAAAATTGGTGTCTTTCTTTCAAAAGTTGTTCTACATCCTTGCTGGAAATTTCTTGAAGAGCATTTTCCAAAGTTTTATCAATATTTCTTAAGGTTTCTTCTGGATGTCGATATGCTGATCCTAGGGGTTCCTTTACTATTCCGTGGATCAACTTCAATTTGAAAAGATCGTCTGCAGTTAATTTAAGCAATTCTGCTGCTTCTGGCGCCCTTTTTTCGTCATGAAAAAGTATGGAAGCACAGCCTTCTGGCGAAATTACTGAGTAGTAAGCATTTTCAAGAACATAAATTCTATCAGCGCATGCTAAAGCAATTGCCCCACCAGAACCACCCTCGCCTATAACAAAAGAAACCGTAGGCACTTTAACAAAAAGCATTTTTTGAATAGATCTGGCAATAGCAAGTGCTTGGCCCTTTTCTTCTGCTTCTATTCCTGGATAGGCGCCTGGAGTATCGACAAAAGTAATAACAGGAATTTTCAATTGCTCAGCAATTTCCAAAAGGCGTATAAATTTATAATATCCTTCAGGAAGTGGCATCCCGAAACGCCTTTTCTGTCTTTCCCTGCTATCAGCACCCTTTTCAATGCCTGCAATCGCAGTTTTTTTTCCTTTGTATTCGCCAATAAAGCAAACTAAAGATAAGTCATCTGGATATCTCCTATCAGCCTTGATTTCCTGCAACCCTTTGAAAAGCCGGTTTATATAGAAAAGAGATGTAGGTCGGTAAGGATGCCTTGCAAGTTGAACCCTGTTCCATGGAGTAAGGTTGCTATATGTTTTTCTATAAACTTCAGAATAAATCTTTTCTAATTCTTCAAGCTTTCGTGAATCTTCTTTGCTCAACTGCTTTATTGATTTAAGTCTATCGATTTCGCTCTCGAGGTTAATTAATTCATTTTCAAAATCAAAAGCAAATCTTTTCAAGATCGGCACCACCAGGAAACAAAATCGCGAATTTCGTTTCTTCTAACAATCTTATCGATGAGCCCCTTTTCCAGTAGAAATTCACTTCTCTGAAAACGTTCTGGAAGTTTCCTGCCTATTGTTTTCTCGATAACTCTTGGACCAGCAAATCCGATTAGGGCATTTGGCTCTGCTGCTATATAGTCCGCAAGATATGCGAAACTGGCAAGGACACCTCCTGTGGTGGGATTTAAAAAAATACTTACATACGGAAGACGAGTTTCTTCCTTAAATTTTTCAACAGCAATAATAGTTCTTGGCATCTGATAAAGAGAGACCATTCCCTCCTGCATTCTTGCGCCACCAGAAGCAATGAATGCAAAAACTGGAAGCTTTTTCTGGGAGGCATAATTAAAAATTCTAATTATTCGCTCTCCCACTCCAAATCCCATACTTCCACCCATAAAATTAAAATCAAAGATTATCGCAGCAATCTCGTATCCTTTTACTTTACCTGTGCCAACTATGACTGCTTCTTTTACTCCTGACTTCTCTCTATTTTTTTCCAGCGTTAGACTGTATGGTTCGCTAGTGGTAAAACCGAGAATATCTTTCGAAACAATATCTTCAAAAAGGCTTTTAAAACCTCTTATACCATCGTCAAATGTCATCTCGATTCTCTCGTAAGCACCTATTCGATAGTGAAAACCGCAGATAGGACAGACTTTCAGATTCTCTTCAAAAATTCTTTTGAAAATGAACTCCTTACAGTTAGAACACTTTAGCCAGAGTATATCTTCTTTTAAGTTCGTTTTTATTCTATCGTTCACTTCTATGCCCTAATCTTATAAGTATTGTTCTTGACCTTATTTAAAAAATCTTTCAGCTCTTTAAAATCATTATCACTTCTTTTTTTATATTCAATTATGCTAACCAGAGCGCTTCCGATAATTATACCGTCAAAGGTGCTCCCAAGCTCTCTTACCTGTTCTGGATTTGAAATACCGAATCCTACTGCTAGATAACAATCAAGGCTTTTCTTAACTTCCTGCGCAATATTGAAAATTCTTTTATCGAAGCGATCTCTTGCTCCTGTAACACCAAGGGATGAAACCAGGTAAACGAATCCTTCAGTTTCTTTAGCAATCTTAATTGCCCTCAATAAGCTATCATTTGGTGAAACCAGTAAGTTTATTGGCAATCTTTTACAATTTATTTTGTTGAAATGCCTTACCTTCTCCTCAAGAGGTAAATCAGGAAATATGAATCCAGATATCCCCTTTTTTGAAATTCTTAAAGAAAGTTCTTCGATTCCAAATTGATATACGGGATTTAAATAACTCATCAATATTCCAGGGCATTGAAGTTTTAAGTGATTTAAATTCTCAATAAAAGTATTAATATTTGCGCCATTTTTCAAGGCTATCTCATAAGCATTCTGGATAGTTTTTCCATCAGCAGTTGGATCTGTGAAGGGTATTCCAATCTCAACCAGATCTGCCTGTTTACTTATCTCATTTATTATGTCTAAACTTGTAGGTATATCGGGGAAACCAAATGGATAGTAGCATATAAGAGCTGATCTTCCTTCTTTTTTTGCAATTTCAAATTTTCTAAGAATTTCATATTTTCCTTTATTGATAAGAGTTTGCTCTGATTTTAAAGAATGTTTCAAGATCTTTGTCACCTCTTCCTGATAGACAGACAACTGCTTCTTTTAAACCTTTCTTGGCAAGTTTCTCAAGAAATGCAACAGCATGGGCACTTTCGAGTGCTGGAATTATACCTTCCTCCTTCGATAGAATTTCGAAGTATTCTAATGCCTCTTCGTCGTAAACAACACCATATTCCACTTTTGATGTATCCTTCCAGAAACTGTGCTCTGGCCCAACAGCAGGATAGTCAAGACCAGGTGCGACAGAATGAGCCTCAAGTACACTTCCAGATTTATCCTGCAACACATAGGTCAGGCAGCCTTGAAATATACCAGGTTTACCGTAATTTAAAGAAGCCGAGTTCTTTTTTTTATCCTTAAGAGAACCACCAGCCTCCACTCCAAAGAGTTTTACATCTTTTTGATCAATAAAGGGATAGAAAAATCCAGCAGCATTAGATCCACCGCCTACGCAAGCAACCAAAGCTTCAGGTAATCTGTTTTTTAGCATTTTAAATTGAATTTTCGTTTCTCTGCCAATAACAGATTGGAAATATCTGACTATTCTTGGGTATGGATGAGGTCCAACGACAGAGCCTATAAGATAATAGGTATCCTGTGCATTAGCTATCCAGAATCTCAATGCTTCATTAATAGCATCCTTCAGTGTCTTTGAACCACTTTTTACTGGTATAACTTCAGCTCCCAAAAGTTTCATTTTTCTTACATTTGGAGCCTGTCTTTTTATATCCTCTTCACCCATAAACACCATACACTCAAATCCAAGATATGCAGCAGCAGTTGCCGTTGCTACACCATGCTGGCCTGCCCCAGTTTCTGCAATCACTCTCTTTTTGCCCATCATCCTTGCAAGCATCATTTGTCCCAGAGCATTGTTAATCTTGTGCGCACCTGTATGCAAAAGATCCTCACGCTTTAGGAAAACATCAATGCCAATCTTTTTGCTTAGGTTCTTAGCATAAAAAAGTGGAGTTGGTCTTCCAGCATAATTTTTAAGCATTATTTCTAATTCTTCTTTCATCTGCCTATTTTTCTTAAATTCTTCGAATGCTTCTTCGATCTCAATAAGCAGAGGCACAAGAGTTTCGGCAGAAAAACTTCCACCATATTTTCCAAAATACCTATTTCTGTGAAGCATCAATCTATTTTGATTCAAGACATCTCACTTCCTTAATGAAAAGCTTCATTTTTTCCAAAGATTTTTTTCCTGGACTTTCTTCAATTCCTGATGAGACATCCAGTCCAAAAACCCCATTTAAATATAAAAATTCTTTCAAGTTTTCATAAGATATTCCGCCAGCCAGAATCACATTATCAAATTTTTCAAGATAAGGACCAACAAGTTGTAGGTCCAACATCTTTCCAGTTCCACCTGGTAAACCTTTTCTGAAAGAATCGAGAAGGAAGAAATCAGAGTACGCTGCCCAAATTTCAGCCAGACTAAAACTTCCTGGAAGTTCAGGCTTTACAGCCTTTATTATTTTGATTCTAGAATCAAATAGGTCGAAATAATCATCAGGCTTTTCTTCACCATGGAGTTGAATAGCATCCAGTCCAATTTTTTCAACGCATTCCAGTATCGCATATTGATTTTCATTGACAAAAACGCCGACAATCATTACCTTCCCCTTAACTCTTTCAGCTATCTTTCTTGCCTGTACAGGAGTGACGTAGCGTTTGCTTTGTTTGTAAAAAACAATCCCGACTGCATCAACTCCCAATAGGGCAGCGCACTCTGCTTCTTCTGGATTGGTGAATCCACAGAACTTCACAAACAATTGTTTTTATACCTCTGGAAGTTCTTGTAGTGCTTCCCTTATCAACTCTTCAGGATACTCGAAATCCTCCAGCTCTCCAGAAAGATATTTATCGTAAGCAGCAAGGTCAAAATGGCCATGTCCACTGAAGTTGAAGAGAATAACCTTTTCTTCATTGTTTTCGCGACAGCGAATTGCTTCATCAATAACAGCTTTTATAGCATGTGCCGTTTCAGGTGCAGGAATTGTTCCTTCAACTCTTGCAAAGGTTAGAGCTGCCTCGAAAACAGGAATTTGCCTGTATGCCCTTGGTGTAATGACGCCTTCGTCAACCAACAAGCAAAGTAGTGGAGAATCTCCATGGTATCTTAGTCCACCAGCATGGATACCTGGAGGAACAAAACTGTGTCCAAGAGTGTACATTTTTATAAGTGGAGTTAATTTAGCAGTATCACCATAGTCATAGCGGTAAACACCCTTAGTAAGCGTTGGGCAAGCTGCAGGTTCAACAGCAATGATTTCAATTTCCTCGCCTTTGAGCTTCAATGGTATAAAAGGAAATGCAATGCCTCCAAAGTTGCTGCCTCCACCAACGCAGGCTATGACGTAGTCAGGGGTCTTTTCACCTGCCAGTTCCAGCTGTTTCTTCGCTTCAAGTCCTATGATTGTTTGGTGAAGTAAAACATGATTGAGAACGCTTCCAAGCGAATATTTGGTATCTTCATTCTTTGCAGCATCTTCAACAGCCTCTGAAATTGCAATACCCAAACTTCCAGGAGTGTCTGGCATCTCCTGCCTTATTTTTCTACCTGCCTCTGTTTTATCGGTTGGAGATGGATAAACTTCTGCACCCCAAATATGCATTAGGCTTCTTCTGTATGGCTTTTGCTCATAACTAACTCTTACCATATAAACAGTGCACTCAAGGTTAAATAAGTTTGTTGCAAAAGCAAGTGCAGAACCCCACTGCCCAGCGCCAGTCTCTGTCGTAAGCCTTCTTACTCCTTCAATTTTGTTGTAATATGCTTGAGCCACAGCTGTATTTGGTTTATGGCTCCCAGGAGGGCTTACTGACTCATCTTTGTAGTAGATTCTTGCAGGAGTTTTAAGAAACTCCTCCAATCTTCTCGCTCTCCTCAAAGGTGTGGGTCTCCAGATTGAATAAACACGGCGAATATCATCTGGAATCTCTATGTACCTTTCTGGTGACATTTCTTGCTCTATTAGACTGCGTGGAAATATGGGCTCCAAATCAGATGGCTTGAGTGGTTCAAGAGTTGCTGGATTTAAAGGTGGGTCAAGTGGCCTTGGAAGATCAGGAATAATGTTATACCAGTATTCAGGCATCTCATTTGCGCTCAAATAGATGTTTTTCTCGTCCATCTAAAACACCTCCGATGTGCTTATGGTTGAAATTTTTCTTAAGAAAGACAAGCCTCCTTTCTTACTCAAACGACTTCCTATGAGAACCCCGCTGTATCCTAACTTGATAACTGAAACCACCTCCTCTCTTCTGGATAGACCGCTCTCAGCGATGACAAGATATCCGTCTTGTCGCGCTCTCCTTGCAAGTGGTGCCAGTTCTTCAAAAATCTGCTTTCTTACTTGCAGGTCATCCAGATCTCTTGAATTAACACCTATAATTCGACAACCAGTATTAAGAGCACTTTTAAACTCATTCTCGTTTGAAACTTCAACAAGGGGTTCGATGCCAAGATAAAAAGATGTTTCGACGAATCTCTTGATGTTTTCTTTTAAAACTTTGCTTATAAGCAAAACCATAGAAGCACCAGATTTTGCAGCAAATTCAATCTGAACCTCATCGATTATGAAATCTTTCATAAGAACCGGAACTTCTACGATGCTGCTTACTTTTTTAAGTTCGTTCAAGTTTCCGCTGAACCAATGGCTATCAGTAAGTACACTAATAGCATCAGCGCCGCTTTTTACGAATTCAACTGCTCTTTCAGTTGCTTCGATTTTAGGATTCAGTATGCCTGCTGAAGGGCTTGCACGTTTAATCTCTGCAATAATAAAAAACCCCTTTGATTCCACAGCAGAAAATAAATGAGAATACGCATTAACAGGCTTTTCTTTTGCCATTTCTTTGAAGTCAGGTAAGAATCTTTTTAAATCTTCTATCTCTAAACTTTTCACTTTTAGAACTTCATCAAGAAACGACGAGTTTGCCACCGGTTTCCTCCACAAAGTTGCGTAGTGTCTCAAACGCTTTTCCGCTCGAGATGGCTTTTTTTGCCATTTCAACAGCCCCAAGAAGAGTTTTAGACGCTCCATACACATAAAGTCCTGCTGCTGCGCTTGCCACCACATAATCGTAAAAAGGTGTTTTTTCATCTCTGAAAACCGACAATATGGCTTCAGCAGATTCCTTTGGGGAAGAAACAACCACTTCTTTATGGTCAACTTTATTCAGACCAAAATCTTTGTGGTTAAGTACAAATTCCCTAATACTATGACCTGTTACTTCAAAAACTTGAATGTCTGAATCAAGAGCAATTTCATCAAGTCCGTTCTCAGAATGGTAAACAAAAGCCTTTTCAACACCCAACATTGCCAGGGCTTTTGCAACTTTTTTTAGATGTTTTTTAGATGAAACCCCAAGAAGCCTGTACTGAGCCCTTGCTGGATTTACAATAGGTCCAACAAAATTAAAAATGGTTCTTATCTTCAACGCTTTTCTTACAGGGGATACAAAACGCATAGCTGGATGAAATGCTGGAGCAAACATAAATGTTATTCCGGTTTTTTCAAAAACCCTTCTTGCTTCTTCTGGATTAAGATCAATCTTTGCGCCCAGTTCTTCAAGCACGTCTGCGCTTCCACTTACAGATGATTGGGAACGATTTCCATGTTTGGCTACATTGATGCCACAGGCAGCACAAACGAAAGATGCTGCTGTTGATATATTGAATGTTTTTGAACCATCTCCACCTGTGCCGCAAGTATCTAAGAGTTTTACAGTTCCAAGGTCTAATTGAATTGCCTTCTCAAATAGTGCTTCAGATACCCCGACAATTTCTTCAGTGGTTTCGCCCTTAACTCCCCAGCCAACCAATAAACCGCTGATGAGGATATCAGATGCTTTACCTTCCATAATTTCCAATGTTGCTCTTTTAGCAATTTCATAACCAATGTTTTCGCCTCTCACAAATTTATTAACAGCAGTTTGTACGGCTAGCATAATCACTCACCACCTTCACAAAATTTGTTGCCAACTTAATTCCTTCCTCACTTAAAAATGACTCTGGATGAAACTGGACCCCATAAATGGGCAACGATTGATGAGCTATACCCATCACAAGGTTTTCCTTGTTTTTTGCTGTCACTTGCAAGGGAGCCTTTATAGAGGAAAGTTTGATGATCAGAGAATGGTACCTTGTGGCAAGGAAAGGATTCTTTAATCCTTTAAAAATAGAAGTGTTTTCATGAAATATTTCATCTGTCTTTCCATGAACAGGATAGGGGGCTCTTATTATGTCGCACCCGTAATAGAAACCAATTACCTGGTGACCCAGACAGACACCGAGCAAAGGCAATCTGTTTTCTTCTGCATATTGAACACAATCTATGGAAACTCCAGAATTTTCAGGTCTTCCAGGCCCAGGAGAAATAATTATTCCTGAGGGCTTAAATCTTTTTAAATCCTTAATGTCAATCTCATCGTTTCTATAGACCACCACTTCTTTATAAACAGTTTTAAACAGATGATAGAGGTTGTAAGTAAATGAATCGTAGTTATCCACCAAAAGAAGCATGTTTATAGACCCCCTTTTCCAAAACCTCTAAAATGCCTTTTGCCTTGTTTAAAGTTTCTTCGTATTCATTAATCGGAACGGAGTCGCGTACTATGCCAGCACCTGCCTGAATGTGGATGCCCTTCCTATCAATAACTGCTGTTCTTATTAAAATGCAAGTATCAAGGTCGCCGTTGAAGTTCAGGTACCCAAATGCCCCTGCATATGGTCCTCTCGAGCAAGGCTCTAACTCAGAAATTATTTGAGCTGCTCTAATCTTAGGTGCACCAACTACTGTTCCTGCTGGAAATACAGATTTCAATGCATCAACAGACGTTTTCCCTTCCTTTAAATCACCGATGACTTCTGAAACAAGGTGCATAACATGTGAATATTTTTCAACAGTAAACTTTTTAGTCAGAAAAACGCTATCAGTTTCACAAATCCTATAAAAGTCGTTTCTTGCCAGATCAACTAACATTGTATGTTCGCAGATCTCCTTCTCATCTGAAAGCATCTCCTTTTCTAAATTCATATCCTCTTCTATTGTCCTTCCACGTTTTCTAGTGCCAGCAATGGGTCGTGTAAGTGCCTTTCTTGATTCAACCTTAAGCATAGGTTCTGGCGAGGCACCTACAAGCGTTAGGTAGGGTGTTGGGAAGTAATACATATATGGAGAAGGGTTACTGATTCTTAAATATCTGTAAAGACGGAAAGGAGAGATGAGATTGGGATAAGTGAATCTCTGGCTTAAAACTATCTGATAGGCATCACCTTCAAAGATGTATTCTTTCGCTTTGACAACTGCCCTTAAGAAATCCTCATATGCAAAAGTGGACGAGGTTCTTCCAATAGATTCAGATGCAAGCGGTGCTTCATTATATGAAAAACCTGATGAAAACAATCTTTTTTTGATTTCTTTTATAAGTTCCCTAGAGTTAATCTGGTTTAATAAAGTTCCCTCATAGCGAAGTTCTGTGCAGAAAATTTTTGCCAGATTTGTTTTATGGTCGAAACATATTACATATTCTGGGATTTGGAAGTAAGAAATAGGATATTCGGATTCATGAAGTACGGAAGCCGAGGTCGGTTCAAAGTATCTGAAAGCATCAAATGAAATATATCCTACGAATCCTCCAAAAAAACCTTGTTCGTCTATGTTAATTTCCTTTTCAAATAAACAGGCATCTGAAAGATGAGCAATAGGATCTTCAGTCTTAACCTTGAAATGTCTTTTGTTTGAGAAATTTACCTCAAGAATTCCATCCTTAAAAGTAAATTCCAGAAGCGGTTTTCCGCAAAGAAACGAGTAGCGGCTAAAATTGGATGATGGATCCGCACTTTCAAGAAGAGCAGAAGAAATATCCTGAAGGTGTTCAAACATTCCAACTGGAGTTTGGACATCGAGAAGCATTGGTTCGGCAGTTACATTGACTTCAACACTTCTTTCAAGTAATTTTCCATAAAACCTTCCAACTTCTCTCATGGCGACACCACCTTAAACAAAAAAGCTCCCGTCCCCGAAGGGACGGGAGCTTAACAAACTCCCGCGGTGCCACCCTTCTTGAGCCTTTGCAAAGGCTCCACTCAGCAGGTACTCGGGGCTTTAAAAACTAAACCCGATATACCCTCCCCTTGTAACGGCGGGGTTCCCGTCGGAGCCTACTTGCTTGCTCAATTAGAGCAAGGTTCGGTCCGCGCCTCCGGGGCCCATTTCAGACTACCCTTACTACCAGGCTCTCACCATCCCTGGCTCGCTGTAAGCAGGTATAGTCCTACTCTCTCCCCTTCACAGGCTTTACTTTATTATTACCGCATTTTATACACACATATTGCAAATGTCAACAGAGATTTGCAAATATTATCCTCTAAGGTTGAGTCGCTTAATGAGATCTCTGTATCTTTCGATATCGAGATCCTTGAGGTATCTGAGGAGCCTTCTTCTTTTTCCGACCATTTTCATCAGGCCATAACGGGAGTGAAAGTCCTTTCGATGAATTTTTAAATGCTCTGTGACTTGCCTGATTCTAGCCGTTAAAAGTGCAATTTGCACCTCAGGTGAACCAGTATCGCCTTCGTGTCTTGCGAACTCCTTAACGATCTGTTCTTTTTCTTCTTTACTAAGCATCGAAATCCCCCTTTCATCGATTTTTTTTCCTCAACCCGAGCTTCTCGACGGGGTAATCGAAAGGCTCAGGAAAAGGACAGATGAATTTTACCAGCAAAATTTTATTTTCGCAAAATGGAAACTATAACTTTTTGTAAATCTTCTGAAATCTTCTTCTGCAAATCTTCCAGTCGGCTGAATTCTTTCACATCAGAAACTCTTTCGTGAAACTCAAGCAATAAGTTCATACCGTAAATGTCAGAATAAAAATCAAATAGATAAGCTTCAACAAGAGGTTTTTTGTTATGTTTCCTAAAAGGAACAAAAATAGCAGCAGCATACTTTTTTTCACCAATTTCTGCAAAACCAGAATAAACACCAGGAAGTGGCATTAGTTTCCTCTCATCAATATATATATTTGCTGTGGGAAATCCCAGAGCTTTCCCAAGTCCTTTTCCAAGTACAACTTCGCCTTTTATGCTATATCTTCTTCCTAGGTATTTCTGTGCTTCAAGAGTCATTCCCTTGCTTATCAAATCCCTAATAAGGCTGCTTTTAACAGGAACGCCGTTTAGCGAAAGAATATTTTCAACAACAATCTCTGCTTTATTGTTAAAGTAAGATTTAAGATCCTCTATATTTCCTTCTGCTTCTTTACCAAATCGAAAATCCTCACCAACAACAATTGCAGATGGATTTAAAATCTCCATTTTTCTACAAAATTCATACTTGCTCATTGCAGCAACAGATTCATCAAACTTAATTACAAGAATGTAATCTATCCCAAGTCTATTGATTATCTTCTTTTTTTCTTCTAAGAGTGTGAGAGCGATACCTACCTTATTCTCAAGAAACTCTTCAGGCAAAGGATCGAAAGTTACAGCAACGCTTATAGCATTCTTCTCTTTTGCCAATTCGACGGCTCTTTTTAATAGGTGCTGATGTCCTAAATGAACACCATCGAAAACTCCAATGCTCAATATAGTTTTTTCTTTTCCGCTTTTTGCATCCATCACACGAGAACCAGAAATGATTTTGCCACGATATCCAAGGGACTCTTTGCCAGGTCACCAGTCCATCTTGCAAGCGATAGCAACCTGTTTCTCTCATCTACAACCTTTACAATTTCTCCTCTTAAATATTTGGTTTTAAGACCTTTAATCATTCTTAGCTGTATTGGTTCTCCTCTAGCCACCTTTCCCACATATCCATGTTTCACAACAACAGTTTTCAGATTTGGGAGGGCTTCAGAAGGTTTAATTATTGCTTTTTCTAATTCGCCTTCACTTGCTGCTTTTTCCAATCTATCAAGTGTCCAAGCCATATCGATTGTAAAATACCCACTCTTTACTCTTCTAAGTGAAGTCAGCGTTCCCCCGCAGCCCAAAATTTGACCTACATCATGAGCAATGCTTCTAATATATGTTCCACGAGATACAGATATGACGAAGCTGACAATTGCTTTACCATTTTCACGACGAATATTCAAGATGTCGAGTTTTTCTACAGTAACCTCTTTAGGTTGAACCTCAACGCTTTCTCCCTTGCGCGCGAGCTTGTATAGCGGCACTCCACGAACTTTCTTTGCTGAATATGGTGGTGGTAACTGAAAGAATGTACCTGTAAATTTATTGAATGCTTCTAAGATTTCGTCATCACTTGAAACGCATTCTTTCTCGAACAGGACTTCTCCCATTGTATCGTAAGTTTCAGTTTCAATACCAAGCGTTATCTCTCCTTCATATTCTTTTGGATCCACTGGAAGATACTGGCTCAACCTGGTTGCCTTGCCAACCACCAATACGATAACCCCAGTTGCCTGAGGGTCCAAAGTTCCACAGTGACCTACTCTTCTTTCAGTCGAAATTGCTCTAAAAGCATCCACCACATCGTGGCTGGTAATAAAAGGTGGTTTATCAACAACGACAATTCCATTGAGCGTCATTCATCTGCCTCCAGGTTTTTCATTTTTTCGTATTCTTCAAGAATCTTTCTAACAGCTTCACTTAGATTTCCTGTTACCTCGCATCCAGAAGCCTCAGGATGACCGCCTCCACCAAAGCGAGCACAGAGTTTTTGAACATTCAGACTTCCTCTGCTTCTTAATGAAACCTTCCAGGAGTTTATTTCTTCATCGAAGGATTTAAAAAGAGCAGCAACCTCTACACCCTTAATGGCTCTTATATAATCGATGAAATTTTCAGTTTCTGATGGACGAACATTGTAATCAGAGAAGTCTTTTGCATCGATGTAAGACCAGTAGAAGCCGTTTTTATTCTCAACCCTTTCAAGAACAAGTCCCAGTAGTTTAAGAACTTCTGGTTTTATGTTTTCGTAAACTTTTCTGAAAACTTCAACAGGCTTAACTCCAAGCAGTACTAGTTGTTGTGCTGCTTCAAAAGTTGATGGATATGTATTTGAATACTGAAAGCGACCTGTATCTGTTACTATGCCTGTATAGAGGCAAAGCGCTGCATTGTAACTGATTTCAAAACCACATGATTTAAGTATCCAGAAGACTATTTCAGAAGATGATGAAATATCAGTCGATACAAAATTGAGATTTGCAAAGTTCTCATTGTCTGCGTGGTGGTCAATATTAACTGTGTATTTTGCTCGTAAAAAAATCTCCCTATAAATCCCTAATCTTTTTAGATTTGGACAATCAATGGCTATGAAGATATCGTGCTTTTTGCCATCGTCAGAATTCTTTATCTCATCTGTTCCTGGTAAAAAATAATAATTCTCTGGCAGATCTTTTGAAGATGCATAGACATCCACATCTTTTCCTAATCCTTTCAGACAATCATAAAGAGCAAGCATAGCCCCCAAACAATCGCCATCTGGATTTATATGTCCCGCAATACCAACTGTTTTAGCATCCTGAACTATTTTGAGAAATTCTTCTGCCTTATTCTGAATCTCTTGAACCGCTTTCATCTTTCCTTTTCCTCTGAACCTCGATAATCTTTTCATAAACCTTCATACTTTGATCCACACTTTCATCGTATACGAATTCAAGTTCAGGAACCCTTTTCATTTTCATTCTCTGCATCAGAGCATGTTTTAAATACCCAGTTGCTGATTTCAGTCCAAAATATGTGGATTTTTTTTCTTTTTCCTTACCAAGCACAGTGAAGTAAATTCTTGCGTGCGAAAAATCAGGGCTAACGTCTGCGTGTGTAAAAGTTACAAAGCCTATACGCGGATCTGTAAGCTCGTTTGCCACTATATCTGATATTTCTCTTACAAGCTGAGAAGAAACTTTATCTATACGCCTGCTCATTTTAATCACCTTTCAAGTTCAAAAATCTCCTGGTTGAACGAGATCACCTCAACAGGAGATCCATCAAGAATATTTCTCACAGTTTCTTTGGAAATTAAGGCCGCCTCGTAAGAGGCAGCAATGTAGGCAATACCCAATTTAACTGCATCCAATCTCTCTTTATGAGGAATCTCGACAACAGAAAAATTGTTCTTCTTTTTTAATTTATCTTTTATGCTTAAAACAACCTGTCGCCTCTCTTTTAAATTTCGAACCCCAGGTATGAAAAGATCGATATAAAAAGCAGAAATAAACATCTTTATGTTGCAGGCTATTGTATCTCTCTTAGTTTTTCAACTATCTGATACGCTTCTATGATGTCGCCTTCCTTTATATCCTGATAGCCATCGAGAGCAATTCCACACTCAAATCCCTGCTTTACCTCGCTTACATCTTCTTTAAACCTCTTTAAAGAAGAAATCTGCCCTTCGTAAACTATAACGCCATGCCTTACAAGCCTTACCTTGGCATTTCTTGTTATGCGACCTTGTGTTACATAGCATCCTGCAACATTTCCAACTCTTGGAACTCTGAATACTGCTCTAATTTCAGCTTGTCCTAACTCCTCTTCAACATACTCAGGTTTTAGCATGCCTGCTAGCGCTGCCTTTACCTGATCGATCAGATCGTAAATAACCCTGTACGTTCTGACATCAACCTTTTCAGATTGTGCGGCTTCCTTGGCTTTGGAATCAGGCCTTACATTGAATCCTATGACGATTGCATTTGAAGCTGCTGCAAGCATAACATCAGCTTCAGTAATTCCACCAACAGCAGCATGAATAATGTTTATTTTTACTTCCTCAACCTTAATATCCAAGAGGGCTTTCTTCACAGCCTCGAGAGAACCCTGAGTATCTGCCTTAACAACAATGTTAAGGGTCTCTATTTCTCCTTCTTTTGCCTTTTCAAACAGATCCTCCAGTGAGACCATTTTTCTTCTCATTGTTTCTGCTACTCTCATTTTGAGAGCTCTTTCTTCAGCTATTTTCCTAGCTGTCTTTTCGTCCTCAACCACATAGAATTCTGTTCCAGCCTCTGGAACCTCAGAAAGACCCAGTATCTCAACAGGCATAGATGGGAAGGCTACATTGATCTTGTTGCCCTTATCGTCAAACATTGCTCTGATTTTTGCATATGCTGTGCCACAGACAATAGAATCGCCGACTTTAAGCTCGCCTTTCTTAACAAGTAGAGTAGCTATAGGACCTTTACCTTTTTCAAGTCTTGATTCAATAACTGTACCTGTTGCTTTACCCTTCTTTCTTGCTTTCAACTCTTTCATTTCTGCAACCAGAAGTATCATTTCGAGAAGTTCCTCTATGTTTGTGCCCATCTTTGCAGAAACAGGAACGAAAATCGTATCGCCACCCCACTCTTCAGGTATCAGTCCTCTTTCTGCTAATTGAGTTTTTACCAAATCTGGATTCGCTTCTGGTTTATCTATTTTATTGATAGCCACAATAATCGGCACGTTGGCAGCCTTAGCGTGGTCAATTGCTTCAATGGTCTGTGGCATAACCCCATCGTCTGCTGCGACTACGAGCACTGCAATATCTGTAACCTGTGCACCTCGCGCTCTCATTTTGGTAAATGCTTCGTGACCTGGAGTGTCAATGAAAGTAATAATTTTTCCATTGTGATTTACCGTGTAAGCACCGATATGTTGGGTAATTCCTCCATGTTCAGAGGCTGCTACATTTGTTTTTCTAATAGTATCGAGTAGAGTGGTTTTACCATGATCGACATGTCCCATAACGGTCACAACGGGTGGTCTAGGTTCCTCAGCATACTTATTATCATCTTCACTTAAATCAGGAGTGATTAGGTCAATTACTTCTGATTTAAACTCGACAGTTAGACCATATTCTTCAGCAATTATTTTTGCTGCATCAGGATCTATTGGTTGAGTAATTGTTATGAAAAAACCTAAATCAATCAGATGTTTAATTACTTCGCTTGAGCTTTTCTTAATCGCTTCTGCAAATTCGCCGACTGTTGCACCTTCTGGAAGAATAATGACCTCAGGCCTCTCTTCTTCTTCCTCTTCCTCTCTTCTTCTTTTTTTCTTTTTTGGTCTTAGTAGTTTTTTCTGCCTCTCTTCTTCTTCGATCAGTTTCTTCTTTTCTTGAATTAGGATTTCATCTTCTTCCTTTGTTGGTTTTTCCTTTTCTTCAACAGCAGGTTCATAGACTATGGGACCTAATTCAACAGGTATTTCCTCTTCAACAGTTTTTGTCTGTACTTCTTCAGGCTCTTCCTCCACTTCAACTTTTTCGGTCTTTTCAGGTGTAATAACCTTTTCTTTGGTTTCTACTGCTTTTTCCTCTTTGGTTTCTGCTATAACCTCAGTCTTCTCGGTTTTTACTTCTTCAGATTTTTTCTTTGTTTTGATACCCAATATTGAAGCGATTGTTTCCTCATCAATAACGCTCATATGGTTTTTGACATTTACACCGCGTCGCCTTAAAAACAGAACCAGATCGTTGGCTGGAATACCTGCCTTTTGTGCTAGTTCATAAACTCTCATTTTTTTCATCAGCATCTTCTCCTCGTCCTTCGAGCAACGCAAGCAGTTCTTTTCGTACTCTAGTTTTTTCTTCTTCGTTTATCTTTATTTTAAATACTCTTTCTAATTTTTTTACTGAGTTCTCAACACACCCCACAGTATGGCAAATATATGCACTTCGACCCTGAACTCGCTTATCGTTAGTTACAATAATATTTCCTTCTTTTGTTCTAACAATTCTTAAAAAATCCTTCTTTGAGGACTTCCTGCCGCAAGCCAGACAAGTTCTTTCAGGAATATGTCCAATTTTCTTCTTAATCAAGAATCCCCCAAAACTTATTCGCTTTCACCAAAGAAATTCAAAAGTTTGTGAGCCACTTCTTCATCTTTTTCTATCAAAGTTTCAGTTTGTCTTTCAACTTCCTCTGCCTCTGCTTCAGTTTTAATATCTATCTTTAACTGAGTGAGCTTTGCAGCAAGGCGAGCATTCTGACCTTCCTTGCCTATCGCGAGAGACAGTTGATCTTCAGGAACTATGACATAAGCCTTTTCCAATGCTGGATCCACGACAACTTTCTTGACCTTTGCAGGACTTAGAGCATTGGCAACAAATTTTGCAGGATCCTTGTCCCAGGCAACAACATCAATCTTTTCCCTTCCAAGTTCTTTAACAATCATCTTTACTCTCTGTCCTTTAGGACCGACACAGGCCCCAGTAGGATCAACGCTTGGATCATTGCTTCTAACTGCAATTTTTGTCCTAAAACCAGGCTCTCTTGCCACTGATACTATTTCCACAATTCCTTCAGCAATTTCAGGAACCTCTAATTCGAAAAGCCTTTCGATAAGTTTAGGATGTGTACGAGAAATTGTAATTGGAGGTATGCCCTTTTCCTTTGAAACTCCTATGATGACAGCCCTTATTCTATTGTTTCTCTTATATACTTCACCTATGATTTGCTCTTTGGGTGGCAAAATTGCTTCAGCATCGCCAAGGTCAACGAAAACATATAATCCGCTCTCGTTATTCTGCAGTGAGCCTCTCCATATGTTCTTAATGGTGCCCGTGACAAGTTCAAACTTCTTATCCTTAAATTTCATATAAATGTTTTCAAGTTCGAAATCTCGTATTCTTTCTTCAAAGACCTGCCTGGCTTTTTGGGCTCCCATCCAGCTTATTGCTTCTTCAACATCAATAAACCTCTCCTCTTGACCCTTTTCAGTGGTTTCAATAGCAATTACCTTGAAATCCTTGTTTTCAAAGTCAAGTTCGATGCGAATGCTGGCTCCAGGTCCTTTCTTATCTCTATATGCAACGCGCAAAGCGTCCTCTATAGCCCTTATTATCTTCTCTTTTGGTATATTCTTTTGTGCCTCTAAAATCTTTAGGGCTTCAAAAAATTCTGTCTTATTCATAATTCTTTCCTCCTGTACTAAAACTCGATGTCGACAACCAAGTTTGCCTTCTTTATATCATCAAATCTGATTTCGTGCTCTCCGGATTCTTCAGCTATCACGAATGATTTCTCAAAGACATCACTTATTATTCCCTTGAAATTTCGTCTTCCATCAACAGGGACCTTTGTTTCAACTCTTACTTCTCTACCCTTAAATCTCTCAAAATCTCTTCTCTTCTTTATTCTTCTTTCTATGCCTGGTGAACTTACCTCAAGATAGTACCTACTTTTAAAAATATCTGTTGTATCCAAAATTGGAGAGATCAATTCGCTAACTCTTGCGCAGGTATCTATGTCAACACCGCCTTCTTTATCGATATATATAGTCAAGCGACCTCCCTTGGGCGCAGGAACATACTCGATATCGACTATCTCGATACCCTCGCTTTCGAGCACTCTTTCTATTAAATTTTCAACCTGTTCCTCAATCCTCATCTCAACCACCTAGTTCAAAAGAAAAAAAATAGTGGGAATCTATGTCCCACTACGCAAGAAAAAATTTAAGTTGTAAAAGAATTTTACTATTTTTGAACTGAATTAACAAGATGCACGAGAAGAGAGGGGCAAAGCGCAATCATCTGTCACTTTGCCCCTGGAGGCCAGTGCCCCTCATAATAAAAATTTAAAACCTGCGTGTGACAAATATCTAATTATTACTCAATATTTCCAAAATTTTTTCGTTTACCATTTGAGGATTTGCCTTGCCCTGAGTTTTCTTCATCACCTGCCCAACCAAGAAGCCGATGGCTTGCTTCTTACCTTCTTTAAAGTCTTTTACTGCCTGAGGATTTTCATTAAGTACCTCATAGATAATGCTTTCTAACATAGTGTCATCTGAAATCTGTTCCAGACCTCTTTCTCTAACTATTTCTTCAGGATTTTTTCCTGTTTTGAAGGCTTCTGCAAATACTTCTTTAGCAATCTTTGAACTGATCTTTCCAGATTCTAATAGATTAACGAGATCTGAAATGTGTTTAGGAGTAATTCTGATATCAGAAAACCAGACATCTGATTCGTTTAAATGGTATAAGAGCTCTGAAAGGATGATATTTGCAACTGCCTGTGGGTTATTTGACAATCTGGCAGCCTCTTCGAAAAACTCTGCCATCTCTTTATCGCTTACAAGAATGCCTGCATCCTTTTCCTTGATTGAGTATTCTCTTATAAACCTCTTCTTCTTTTCAAAAGGCAACTCTGGTAGTTCACTTCTAATTTTTTCTACAATTTGAGTTGATATTTCCATTGGTACCATATCAGGTTCTGGAAAGTAGCGATAATCATGGGCTTCTTCTTTTGTTCTTAAAGTAACGGTTCTTTTGTTGGCATCGTCCCAGTGTCTGGTTTCTTGAACCACCTTTTTGCCTGAAAGCACGGTTTCTAACTGTCTCTTGATTTCGTACTCAAGACCTTTTTCAAGCGCTCTAAACGAATTTAGGTTCTTTATCTCAGTTTTTGTGCCAAAAGATGTTGAACCCTTAGGCCTTATTGAAACATTTGCATCGCATCTGAGAGATCCTTCTTCCATATTGCAGTCTGAAACCTCTAGAGTAAGAAGAACTGATCTCAAAGTCTGCATAAAAACCTTGGCTTCTTCTGGAGTCTCTATATCTGCTTCGGTAACGATCTCAACAAGAGGAACTCCGGCACGATTGAAATCAATTAAAGAGTATTCAGCCTCACTAATACGACCGGTTCGTCCTACATGGACCAGTTTTCCAGTGTCTTCTTCAAGGTGAACTCTATGGATTCTAATCCTTTTTTGCCCTTTTGAAGTCTCTATTTCAAGATAACCATTTACTCCTATCGGATAATCATACTGAGATATCTGGTAATTCTTTGGCATATCTGGATAAAAATAATTCTTTCGGTGAAACTGAGAAAACTCGTTTATCTTGCAGTTCAACGCTAATGCGATCTTTACAGTCCATTCAACAGCCTTTTGGTTAGGAACAGGCAAAGTTCCAGGTAGTCCAAGGCAAATGGGACAGACTGCTGTATTTGGTTCCAGACCGAATACCCTTGCAGGACAACCACAAAACATTTTGGAGTTTGTTTGGAGTTCGGTGTGTATTTCTAATCCTATAACTGCTTCGTATCCTTTTTCTTTGAGGAGTTTTTCAAGCGACATTTCTTTTACCTCCACCTTCATATTTAAGAAGCAACAACCAAAGGAAGAATGCTGAAAGGATTGATGTGAAAGAACCAAAGTAGAAAGCGGCCTGTGGACCAAAGAAATCCCAGAGCATACCTGCAATCAAAGATGCTGGAAGCAAACCTGCGCCAGTAATCATTGCATGAGCACCTATTGCTGTTGCTCGAATATCGCTCGTTGAAAAATCAGAGACAATAGCTCGTTCCACACCCTGAGTAAACGCCTGATAAACGCCGTAAAGGATAAAAGCAGTCCAAATCTCTGAAAGTTTGGTTGCCCTTGCCACAATGAAGTAGACAACTGAGTAGATAATATAACCTGGAACGATAATCCTTCTTCTACCAATTATGTCAGAAAGCCTGCCTGCTGGATAACTGAGAAGGGCATAGAATGCATTAAAAGTGAAGTAAATCAGCAGGACAGTTAATGTGCTTGCACCAAGACCCTTTGCTCTTAAAAGAAGGAATTGGTCAGATGAGTTTCCTAAAGAGAAAATGAGAGAAATGAAAAGAAAATACTTTAGGGGCTTATTAAGAGATTTAAAACTTATTTTTTCAGCTTTAACTTCAATTTTTCTCTCCGGTTCTTTAAGAAAAAGAAGAGTGATAACTCCAAGTGCTGCAGGTATTAAAGAAAGAAGAAATATTTTTCTTATTTCATATTCCTTAACAGAAGAACTTAAAATCAAATATGAAATTAAGACTCCAAGAGCTGCTCCTAAGGTATCGAAAGCCCTATGAAAACCAAAGGCCTTTCCTCTTTGGTTAGAATCCACTGACTCAGCTATAAGAGCGTCTCTTGGTGCAGTTCTTATACCTTTACCCAAGCGATCAATAAACCTACCCAAGAGTACAAGAGGCCAGCTACCAGCAATAAAAAGAAAAACTTTTCCAATTGTGGACATTGCATAACCAGAAATAGCAAGTTCCTTTCTTCTTTTAAAAAGATCAGACAAGTATCCTGAAAATACTTTCAATATTGCTGCTGTACTTTCTGCAATTCCTTCGATAAGTCCTACAACGCTGGCAGGTGCCTTCAAAATTGTTGTAATGAATATTGGCACCAGCGGGTAAACCATCTCTGATGAGATGTCTGTAAAAAAACTACCTATTGAAGCAATATAAACATTGAAAAATTTTCCAGGATTCTTTCTTTCCTTCTTCATTTCTTTAACTCTTTTAAAGGTTTGAGTTCAAACTGTGTCGCATCTTCCACCGCTTTCGAAAGCCTTAAAACCAGATGGTCGCTGAGCGCCGGACCAATTATTTGAAAACCAACTGGAAAGCCTTCACTTAAACCGCAGGGAACCGAAGCTGAAGGAAGTCCAGCCAAATTTGCTGAAACCGTACAAACATCGGACAAATACATTTTTAAAGGATCAGAAACCTTTTCTCCTAATTTGAACGCCACTGTTGGAGTTGTTGGCGAAACTAAGAGGTCATAGGTTTCAAATGCTCTTTCGTACTCTTGTCTTATTAAGCGTCTTGCTTTAAGTGCTTTACCATAGAAGGCTTCATAGTAACCTGCTGAAAGCGCATAGGTGCCAAGCATAATTCTTCTCTTTACCTCATCTCCAAAACCTTCGCTTCTGCTTTTCATATATAGTTCCAGCATATTTTCAGCGTTCTCTATTCTGTATCCATACCTAACACCGTCATATCTTGCAAGGTTGCTGCTTGCCTCAGCAGGAGCAATCAGGTAGTAGGCAGATAAAGCATAAGAGGTTGAAGGAAGAGAAATCTCTTCAATGATAACACCGGCATCCTCAAGTTTCTTCAAGGTGTTATTAAAGCAATTTAATATCCCTTCATCTATGCCTTCGCCACTAAGTTCTTTGATGACAGCAATTTTCAAATCTTTGACATCCTTTTTAATCTCTTCAGTGAATTTAGGTAAATCGACATCAAGAGAGGTTGCATCAAAAGGATCGTGGCCTGCTATTATTTCAAGCAACGCGGCAGCATCCTCAACATTGCGAGTCATTGGCCCAATCTGATCCAAAGAACTGGCAAACGCAACCAAGCCATAGCGTGATACCAGCCCATAGGTAGGTTTTAATCCGACTATTCCACAGAAAGAAGCAGGCTGTCTTATCGACCCACCTGTATCAGAACCTAAAGCCCAGGGCACCTCACCTGCTGCCACAGCCGCTGCTGAGCCGCCCGAAGATCCACCAGGCACCCTCTGCAAATCCCAGGGGTTCTTAACAGGTCCAAAATATGAGTTTTCATTGCTGCTTCCCATTGCAAATTCATCCATATTTAGTTTACCCATAATGGGAAGACCGTTTTCCTTTACCTTTCTTGCAACAGTGCCGTCATATGGAGGAATGAAGTTTTCAAGAATCTTGGACGCACATGTAGTTCTCAAACCTTTTGTGACGATAAGGTCTTTGATACCGATTGGTACTCCTGCATATGGAGCCACTTCTTCTGATTTTGCGATTTTTTTATCCACTTCTTCTGCTTGTTTTAACGCGATATCAAAAGACTGGGTTATGAAAGCATTGATTTCGCCATCGAGACTTCTAATTCTTTCAGCATAGTAATTTACAACTTCTTTTGAACTTAACTCTCTGCTTCTGATTTTTTGTGCCAATTGCACTGCTGTAAGTTCAATAATTTCCACGCTGCCAACCCCTTTCCTAAACTATGGGAGGAATCTTGAAGAACTCTCCTTCTCTTTCGGGAGCGTTTGAAAGCGCCTCTTCTCTTGAGAGGCACTCCTTAACTTCATCGCTTCGAAACACATTCCTTCTATCAACAGCATGGGTCAAAGGCTCAAGATTCTCAAGATCCAGTTCTTGCACTCTTGCTGCGTGTTCAAGTATCTGAGATAGTTGGTTGGAAAACTTTTCAATTTCCTCTTCAGATAATTCAAGCCTTGCAAGTTTTGCCACATGTCTTACTTCATCCTTTGAAATACTCATAGAAATTCACCTGCCTAACCAGAAAATAAATAGTAGGAAACTGCAACCAAATTGTTAATTGCGTGAGCAGCGTAAGCAGCATCAAGCGCCTCAGTCTTTTCTACCAAGTAACAAAGAAGCATACCAAAAAAGAATATTGGAATGAAGTAATGAAAGCCATGAAGTATACCAAATATTGCTGACGAACTTACAGATGAAGTAAAAAATCCAGTCCTTTTTCTAAAAATTGCAAAAAGCGATCCTCTAAAGAAAATCTCCTCTGCAAGGGGAGCAACCAGTCCAACAAAGATCAATGCAAGTACCTTCTCGAAGTAATTATTAAATTCTTTAAAAATTGCATATTGAACATAATTAAGGTTTACTCCTAACTCTTTTAAGAAAATCGAGTATATCTGCGAGAAAAAGAAAGAAACAAACCAAACCAGAATTCCTTTTTTTATCGATGATTTGTTGATACTTCCAAATTTCAAATTAAGTGCTTTCCTGAAAAAAATCAGATACGATCCACCAAAAATAATCAATTCAAAGATTATAGAAATATAAAGAAATACAACTCGAGATAGGTAACCAGATTCCTGAAAAAAATTCAAAATACCTGTAAGAAGAGCAAAAAAGAGCAAGCATAGAAATGCGTAAAATAGGTATATCGAATACCGGCTGTTATCGCCGGAGATCATTTCTTCAAACCCACCATTTTTAAGAATTCGTCCTCGCCTATTGTTTTAACACCTAACTGAAGTGCTTTCTCATATTTGCTGCCTGGTTCTTTTCCTACAACTACATAATCGGTTTTTTTTGAAACGCTAGAAGCTGCTCTTCCGCCGAGTTTTTCAACAAGGGCTTGTGCTTCCTCTCTTGTCATAGTTTCCAGGGCTCCTGTAAAAACAAAAGTTAAGCCTTTGAGTGGTTTTTCCGCTTCAGTTTCCTCAGCTGTTTTTTCCATACCAAAACTGACTCCTGCATTTCTAAGTTTCTCAATAACTTCAATATTGTGCGGTTGCTTAAAAAACAGTGTAATGCTTCTGGCAATCTTCGGACCGATTTCTCTTATCTTTAAAAGATCCTCTTCTTTTGCATTCATCAATTCGTCAAGTGTGGAATATCTCTCAGTAAGCAATCTTGCTGTGTACTGTCCCACGTGTCTTATACCGAGAGCAAATATCAAGCGATTCAAAGGTCTTTTTTTCGATGCCTGAATAGCGTTGTAAAGTTTTTCTGCCTTCTTCTGTGCAAAGAGAGGTAGTTC
>JAOADC010000022.1 GCA_026417515.1 Actinomycetota bacterium | reverse complement strand
GGACCGTTCTGTGCAATTGAGATAGTTAGAAAGCACTTAGGAACCGATATCGATGTTTGCTGATGAGAAGAAGGTTTCAGAATCAGATGTAATTAGAATTGCTGAAAGTATTTTTAAAAGAACGTCAGCACATTCCAAATTTTATAAGAGGATATCTGTACCAATAGGTGATGATTGCTTTTCTTTCAGAAGCAAAAGGGGCGAAAAAATTGTTGTAACAACTGATGCTTTAGTTGAAAACGTTCACTTTAATCTTTCTTACTTCAAAATGAAAGACCTGGGTTATCGTTCCATTGCTGTGAATGTCTCTGATCTTGCAAGTCACGGAGCTTATCCTGCTTTTCTTTTCCTTACTGTTGGCTTGAAGCCTGGATTTCGATTGGATGATCTGTCCAGTTTTTTTTCAGGTGTAGAGGAGGCCTGTAAAGATTTTGGATGCGTGCTTGCTGGTGGGGATACGAATAGATCAGACATTCTTTTTATATCTGTAACGGCAGTTGGTTTTGCAAAGAATGAAATGTCAAGAAGTGGGGCAAAGCCAGGAGATTTTGTTTGCATAACGGGTACTCTGGGGCTTTCAGCTGCAGGGTTTTTTGTTCTTGAAAAAGGAATAGATTTTGAGGGCTTTGAGAATGCTGTAGAAAGGTTTTTAAAACCAAAACCAAGGATAGAAGAAGGAAAAATTTTAGCTTCATCAGGAGTTTTATGTTGTGAAGATGTGAGCGATGGTTTGGTTAGAGAACTCAGAAACATTGCTGAAAGAAGCAAAGTTGGATTTGAAGTTTTTACTGATCAAATACCTGTTGCCAGAGAGTTAAAAGTTTTGCAATCAATTTTTCCTGAAATCGAACCTCTAAAGATCGCCGTCTCCTTTGGCGATGATTATGAGCTTGTGTTTGTAGCTGATGAACCAACAATTAGAGATTTGGCAAATAAAAATATCGAATTTACTGTTGTAGGAAGGGTAGTAGAAAAAGAAAGGGGAATTAAATTCTCAGGCTTGTTTTTAGGCAATCTTCCTGATGGATACGAGCATAAATTCTAAACTCAAAGAATATCTTTATTTGCCTTTCATTTAACAAAACTATCACGCAATGAAAAATTAAAGATTTTATATGTGCTGTTATTAAATAAAAAAGTCTCTCTTCTCTGTTATTCCTGTTTTTGGAGGTCTATAATCAAAGCGGGAAGGAGGTGCAATTATGAGAAAGTTATTCTTTATTGTTTTCGTAATACTCCTCGTTCTTGCACTGGTTGTTGGTTCAGGATGCACTTCAAAGAAGGAAAATTCAAAAGTCGAAGAAAAAACTAGCACAAAGAAACCCGCTACTCAAAGTGAAGAAACAACTGAAAAGCCAAAGAATACTGTTACAGTTTACTTTGCAGACAAAGAAGCAATGTATCTATGGCCATTTGAATACGACGACATTGATTCAAAGGAAGAAAGGGCTAAAAAAGTGATCGAAATACTTTTTAAGGGTCCTGCCCCTTCGGGTTATATGATGACAGTTCCTGAAAATATGAGTATTCCTAAAGTTAACGTTGAAGATGATGTTATAGTTGTTGATTTTCTTAAATCTGACATTGACTATTATCCAAAGGGAAGCACAGGAGAAAACCTCTTCATTTATTCTATTGTAAATAGCCTGACTATGACCACAGGTATAGATAAAGTAAAGTTCACTTTTGGTGGAGAGTCCATTCCGGTTCCAGGTTCAAATTATGACTTTTCAAAACAGGAGTTTGAATTCAACTTCGATATTGTTGGTAAGAAATAACACATCTAGTAGATAATTTTCTTTTAAATCCTTTCTTATTCTATATAATTCTTAAAAATTGCGCTGAGGTGTCATAAATGCGTCCAAATTCCAACAGAGGATTTAAAATCAGACCTGAAATTTACAGAGTATCTCCCTATATTCCTGGAAAACCAATTGATGAAGTTAAAAGAGAACTAGGTATAGAAGATGTTATAAAACTTGCTTCAAATGAACTTCCGTATGGACCACCCTTGAAGGTAAGGCAAGCTGTTTTTGAGGTTGCAAAAGAACTCAATAGATATCCTGATTCACATTCGTATTATTTGAGGCAGAAAATTTCTGAAAAGTTTGGAATTAGCCCAGAATGTATTGTTTTTGGAAACGGTTCCTCAGAGTTGATAAAACTAATTGCTGACGCTGTGATTGTCGAAGGAGACAGAGTTATTTATGCTGATCCATCTTTTGTAATGTATCCAATTGTTGCTACGTCAAGAGGAGCAGTTAAAGTTGAGGTTCCACTTACCGCTGATGATTTGGCACACGATCTCAATCGTATGCTTGAGATGATCGATGATAGTGTAACCATGGTCATCATCTGCAATCCAAACAACCCAACTGGAACCATAACACGCAAGAAACAGATCTATGATTTTCTGAAAAATGTTCCTCCACATATACTCATAATGTTTGATGAAGCGTATGCTGAATTTGTTACCGATAAGGATTTTGTATCAGGAGTTGAGATTTTTAAAGAAGGCTTACCCAATGTTTGTGTTTTAAGGTCATTTTCTAAAGCCTACGGTCTAGCCGGTCTACGATTGGGATATGGTTTTGTACCTGAAGAGCTTGCTGATGCAGTAAATAGAATTCGTGAGCCATTCAATATAAATCTTGTTGCACAGGCGGCAGCGCTTGCCTGTCTTGATTGTGAGGAGGAGTATGAGGAGATAAGACAGATTGTCATTAGAGAACGAGAGAGGATGGAAGCAGAGCTTTCCAGTTCAGGATTTACGGTCTACAGGTCACAGGCAAACTTCATTTTCGTTGATTCTTCCGTTGATTCCACGTTAGTCTTTAAAAAATTACTCAAGAAGGGAGTAATAACAAGAGACGGATCAATTTTTGGAGAACGTTTTAAAACCTTTCTGCGTGTGACTATTGGCACACCAGAAGAAAATGATCGCTTCCTTAGCGAGTTTCCTCTTGTTGTTGAGGAGATCAGGAGAGGTGATTTCTGATGATTATAGTTTTAAAGCCACAGGTAACCGATGAGCAAATAAATCAAGTAGTTGAAAAGATAAAATCACAGGGTCTTGATGTTCACATTTCAAAAGGCAAGTTCAGGACCATAATTGGTGTTATTGGCGAGGAAGAAGCCATAAGGAGTCTTCCCCTTGAAGCCTGGCCTGAAGTTGAAAAAGTGATGCCGGTTTTAAAACCATATAAACTTGTTTCTCTAGAATTTCGAACAGAGCCTACGGTTGTTGACGTTAGAGGTGTAAAAATTGGAGGCGGTAACTTCACTGTAATGGCAGGACCTTGTTCGGTGGAGACCAGGGAACAACTTTTTATGACGGCTGAAGCAGTGAAAAACGCTGGCGCCAAGATTCTTAGGGGAGGTGCTTTTAAACCACGAACCTCACCTTATTCATTTCAGGGTCTTGGCATTGAAGGTTTGAAACTTCTTAAAGAAGTTAGTGAGATTACGGGACTTCCGGTTGTTACAGAAGTTATGGATGTGCGCCAGATAGAAGATGTTAAGGAGCACGCTGATATTTTACAGATAGGTGCCAGAAATATGCAGAATTTCAATTTGCTATCTGAAGTTGGTAAAACTGGTAAACCGGTCCTTCTTAAGAGAGGCTTTTCAAACACTGTAGAGGAGCTCCTGATGGCTGCTGAATATATAGCGAGGGAAGGTAACGATCAGATACTCCTATGCGAAAGAGGGATAAGAACGTTTGAAGTGAGCACAAGAAACACTCTTGATATCAGTGCCATACCTGTACTTAAAAGACTTACTCACTTACCTGTTGTTGTTGATCCCTCCCATGCAGCTGGAAGATCAGATATAGTTCCAGAACTCTGTCTTGCAGCAATTGCAGCAGGTGCAGATGGTTTGATTGTTGAGGTTCACCCTGACCCTAAAAATGCCTTATGCGATGGTCCACAATCTCTGGATCTCAAACAATTTCAAATGATGATGGAAGAATTGAGGCAAGTTGCGCAGGCGCTTGGAAGGAAACTTTGATGAAGAAGGTTGGCATCGTTGGAGTCGGATTAATCGGCGGTTCGATAGCACTTGCATTAAAGAATAAGTATAAAGATAAAGTTTACATTTATGGTTATGATTTAAATAAGGAACATATAAGAAAAGCAAAAGAAGTTGGTGCAATTGATGAGTGCTTCGAAGAAGGTGCTCAGGTTGTTCAAAGTTCTGATTTGATAATTGTAGCCACTCCGCTTGATAAGGTTAAAGAGGTTTTTCAATACATCGCAAAGCATCAGACTCCTGATAAGGTTGTAACCGATGTTTGCAGTTTAAAAATGAAGGTCCATAAACTGGCAGAAACCATACTTCCTTATCCTGAAAATTTTATTGGTGGTCATCCAATGGCTGGTTCAGAAAAAGGAGGTTTTGATGCTGCACACCATGAGATTTTTATTGGAAAACCTTACATCATAACACCGGTTGAAAATACAAGCGAAATGGCAATTTCTGAAGTCCACTGGCTTATAAAATCACTGGGAGCAAAGCCAGTAACACTAACTCCTGAAGAGCATGATTATGCAGTGGCGTACAATTCTCATCTAACTCACGTTATCAGTTGGGCGATAGTTTCAATGGCTTTAAAAGACAGAACCGCTGACATTGCAGCTCGATTTGGTGGCCCAAGTTATAGGGATATGACCCGAGTTTCAATGTCATCTCCTTCTCTCTGGTCTCTGATTCTGAGTGAAAATAAAGATAAGGTTTCAAAAGCAATCGATTTATGTATTAAAGAAATAATTTCCTTGAAATCGGCAATCGAATCTGGAAGCAGGGAAGAAATAGAAAAAATCATCAAGCCAGCAAGAGACAAAAGATTTGAGATATATCGAGCTTCAGAGGCTAAAGGAAAAATCTTCAGGCTTGAAGTGGTTCTTCCTAATAAACCTGGTCAGCTTGCCAAGGTTACCGCTCTTTTTGGCCAGCAAGGAATAAATATAGAAAACATCGAGATGGTTCATGGTGAAGGGCAGGGGCTTCTTTTTGTTGATGTATGCGGCGAAGAAAACGCAGAAAGAGCATTGAGCATACTTCAGGCAGCAGGTTTTGAAGCAACTATCAGCCAGGATGGGTGATTAAATGATTGAAATCAAGAAAGATAGATTAATTATTAAGCCTGTATCAAAGGTGGAAGGATTTTACGAGCCCCCACCTGATAAATCCATAAGCCATCGAGCTGTTATTTTATCAGCAATCTCGAAAGGTAAATCTATTGTTGAGAATTTCCTTATTTCAAGAGACACTATGGCGACTGTTGAATGTTTAAAAGCAGTTGGTGTTGAAGTAAGTATCGACAACGCTTCCAACAGGGCAACAATCATAAGCAAAGGTGCCAGAAATTTTTCTGAACCTGAATGCATTCTTGATGCAAAAAATTCAGCAACCACTATGAGGCTTTTAACTGGACTTTTTTCATCACTTCCACATCTTTTTGTTTTTACAGGTGATAAATATCTGGTACGCAGACCGATGAAAAGAATAATAGAACCACTAACACTTATGGGTTCTTTCATAATGTCCCGTTCTGGTGGTTATCCACCCCTCTGTATAAAAGGTGGAAAACTTCGTGCAATAGAATACAAAATGGAGATTCCAAGCGCTCAGGTAAAGTCTTCTATCATTCTTGCAGGTATATTTGCTGAGGGTAAAACCGTTATATATGAAAATGGAAATTCAAGAGATCATACTGAAAATATGCTTAAAGAAATAGGATCTCAAATAAGGGTGGAAGATGGTTTGATAGAAGTCTCAGGAGATGCAAATATCAAGGGCGATTTCCGGTTTGAAGTTCCTGGAGATCCTTCTTCAGCAGCTTTTATGGTTGCAGCAAGTGTAATTGCTAAATCAGGCGAGCTGGCAATCGTTAATGTAAATTTAAATCCAAGAAGAACTGGCTTTGTGGAGGCATTAAAAAGAGCAGGTGCGGATATTCAAGTAAACAAAAAAGGAATGAAATGTGGTGAGCCTTTTGGTGATATATTGGTAAGATCAGGTCGAAATCTGAAAGGATTTAAGATTCTAAAAGAGGAAGTGCCAACTCTTATTGATGAAATTCCAGTGCTTGCAGTGGTGGCTGCTTTTGCAGAAGGTGAAAGTTATTTCGAAGGTTTATCAGAGTTGAGAGTTAAAGAAACTGATAGATTAAATGCCGTTGCTGAGAATCTAAGAAAAATGAAAGTTAAAGTTGAAGTTAAGAATGATGATCTTTTAATTGAGGGCAAAGGTTTTGTAGAAGGATCAACCTTGGATAGTTTTGGAGATCATCGAATTGCTATGGCGTTCACTATCGCGTCTTTGTTTGCTCACGGGCAAAGTGTTCTTCTGAATCCTGATTGTATTGATGTTTCTTATCCCTCGTTTTTCGATGATATAAGAAAAATTGTCTCTCAGTAGTTTGGTATGCCATTACATTTAGGTTAGATTACTGGAGACCTATCTTATAATCTTTTTGATTTGAAAACCAAGATTCGGAGTGGTTCTTTTGATAGTAACAATCGATGGGCCAGCAGGTGCAGGTAAGAGCACTGTTGCAAGGCTTGTTGCTGAGATGCTCGGTATTTCGTATTTAGATTCAGGTGCCATTTACAGGACTTTAACTCTTGCGTGCCTGGAAAGGAAGGTTGACATAGAAAATGAAGAAGAAGTCCTGGAGGTTTTAGAAAGCATAAACCTTGAGTTTAAGGAAGAGAACAGAAAAGGAAGAAAATTCTTTGCCTGTTATCTGAATGGAAGAGATGTTTCAGAAGAGATAAGAACTTCTGAGGTTTCTGAGGCTGTTAGTGTTGTGGCAAAGCATAAAAAAGTGCGGGAAAAGATGCTTTATTACCAGCATAAATTTGCTCATGAACACGATGTGGTATGCGACGGAAGAGATATGGGGAGTTTTGTATTTAAAGACGCAGAATTCAAGTTTTTCTTGACTGCGCATCCAAGCGTTAGAGCAGAACGAAGGTATAGAGAGTTGATTGAGAAGGGAATAAAAACTACGCTTGAGGAAGTTAAAGAAAACATAATCTTCAGAGATACTACAGATTCTAATCGTGATGCCTCACCTTTGGTTGCTGCCCCTGACGCCATATGGATTGATACGACTGAACTCAAACCTGAGGAAGTTGCAGAAACTATTGTTTCCTTCGTAAGAAAAGGAATGAAGTAGATGCTTTACTGGTTGCTTAGGCATCTCTTAGGAATTTTCTTAAAGCCTATTTTTCGAATCGAATTTAAAAATATCGATTTATTGCCAGAAAAGGGACCAGCAATCATAGCTTCAAACCATAAGAGCTGGTTGGATCCTGTGATAATTGGAATAGCGGCAAGAAGAAAGGTACGTTTTATTGCTAAGGCTGAACTTTTTAAGATACCCCTACTAAATTCGCTTATAACCTCTCTGGGTGCTTTTCCTGTCAAGCGAGGAGCTGCAGATATTGGTGCTTTAAAGACTTCTATAAAAATCTTGAAGACCGGAGATGTGCTGGGTATATTCGTTGAAGGAACAAGAGTCAAGCAAGAAGGGATTGGGGAACTGAAACCAGGCATATATGCAATTGCTAAGATAAGCCAAGCGCCTGTGATTATTTGTGCTATAAGAGGAACTCGTCCGCTTTTTAAGCGAAGGTTATTGCCATTTCCAAATAAGATAAAATTGAAGTTTGAAAGTTTTGAAATCGATCCCCGAACGGTTGCTGAAGAAGAATATCTGCGTATTATGAAAAATCGATTAGAAAGGATGTACAATGAACTTGGAGATTAAGATTGCTCATCATGCAGGTTACTGCTACGGTGTAGAAAGGGCAATCAATATAGCAAAAAAAGCGCTAAGCGCTGGAAGTCAAGTTGTTTCATTGGGACCAATAATCCACAATCCCATAGTTGTTAAAGAGCTATCTTCTTCAGGTATCAGAGTTGTTGAATCGGTTGAAGAGGTGCCCCCTGGTGCGGTGGTTGTGATCAGGTCTCATGGAGTGCCACCAGATGTTTATCGTGAACTCGAAGAAAAGCAAGCAAAGATTATAGACGCTACCTGTCCATACGTGAGAAGAGCGCAGGTTGCTGCAAAGAAGTTGAGTGACGAGGGATATACAGTTCTTATAGTTGGCGAAAAGGATCATCCTGAAGTGGTCGGCATTAAAGGTTACGCAGGCGATTCAGCTTTTGTGATTGAAAAAACGGAAGAACTTTCGAAAGTTCCTTACCAAAAAAGACTTGGTGTTGTTTTTCAGACTACCCAGTCGCTTGAAACGATAGATATATTTGCAGCAGAGATAGTTAAGAAGGCTTTCGAGTTGAGGTTGTTTAATACAATCTGTTCTGCCACAACAGATCGCCAGAATGAAACAAGAGAGATTGCTGCTGAAAGCGATGTTGTGATTGTTGTTGGTGGTAAAAACAGTGGAAACACAAAAAGACTTTACGAGATTGCAAAAGGTATCAATCCAAATACTTATCATGTTGAAAGTGAAATGGATTTGAAAAAAGAATGGTTTATAAGGGTAGAAAAGGTTGGCATCACAGCAGGAGCATCTACACCAAAGGAGATAGTCCAGAGGGTTGCTGAGGCGGTGAAAAATCTTGCCTAGGGCGAGAGATGCTTTACCCCTGGTGGCTATCATAGGTCGACCGAATGTTGGAAAATCAACTCTGTTAAATAGATTGATTAAAAAGAGGGAAGCAGTAGTTCATGATCTACCAGGAGTGACTCGAGATAGGATTTATGCAGATTGCGATTGGAGAGGCAGGGAGTTTCTTCTTGTCGATACAGGTGGAATCGTTTTTTCAAAGGAAGATGAGTTAACAAGTTCAATCAGAAAACAAGCAGAAGTTGCAATTAAGGAAGCAGATCTAATACTCTTTGTCGTGGATGTGAAGGCAGGTATAACCCTTGAAGACGAGGAAATAGCCTCACTTTTAAGAAGCCTTGGCAAGAAGACGATTTTAGTAGCAAATAAAGTTGAGAATCTTCAGGATGAGGCTTTGGCTTTCGAATTCTTAAACTTAGGACTGGGAGAGCCTGTCATAGTTTCTGCTCTCCATGGAGTTGGCACCGGCGACCTTCTTGATAAGATTGTTGAAAACTTGCCAGAGAAAGAATCTACTGAAAACATTGAAGTTGAGGCTGCTATCACGCTTGTTGGAAGACCAAATGTTGGAAAATCTTCAACACTCAATCGCATTTTAGGTGAAGAGAGGTCTGTAATTTCTGATATACCTGGAACAACAAGAGACGCTGTTGATAGTTATTATCAGTTCAACGGAAAGATATATAGAATAATAGATACTGCTGGTATAAAAAAGAAATCAGACAAAGAAGAGCCTCTGTTCTTTTACAGTTTTTTAAGGGCTTTGAGGGCCATCGAAAGAAGCGATGTCAGTCTTTTTTTAATAGATGCGAGCGAAGGAGTAACTAAGCAGGATCAAAAAATTGCAGAATTGATTGAAGAAAAGGGAAATGCCTGCATCATACTGCTAAATAAATGGGATTTAGTCGATACTGAGGATAAGAGAAAGAAAATTTATGCAAGTATTGAAAGAAAACTCTATTTTCTCAATTATGCGCCTTTCCTGCACATATCAGCAAAAACAGGAAGAAATATCAATAAGATTTTTCAAAATGTTGAACAGGTTCTTTCAGAGTACAGAAAAAGAATAAGGACCTCTGAACTCAATAAGTGGATGGAAAATCTCAAACAACAAGGATATACGGTTGTGTCTGGTGCCAAAAAACTTAAAGTTTACTACTGTGTTCAAACAGACGTTGAACCGCCTGAATTTGTCTTTTTTGTTAACGATAAATCGTTGGTAAAGAAAAATTATAAGAAGTTCTTAGAGAACAGACTTAGAGAATCCTTTGGTTTTACTGGAACCCCTATAAAGATTTACTTCAGGAACAGTGAGTGACGATGGACATTTCCTTTTTCCAGTTTATCCTCTATTCGTTTCTTTGCTATTTTATAGGAAGTCTGCCTTTTGGCTATATGCTTGGCAGGCTTAAAGGAAAGGATATAACTCGCGAAGGAAGCGGAAATATTGGTGCAACTAATGTGGCGAGAACTTTGGGCTTATCATTTGGTGTACTTGTGCTTTTCTTGGACGCTTTTAAAGGTTATATTTCAGTGTTGGCTGCGAATCTCTTCGTTGATGCAAGCATAAAAGGTGGTTTTTTTCAGCCAACTTACTTTCACTTTGTTGGAGCATTTTTTTCAGTACTAGGTCATTCTTACTCGCCTTTCCTACGGTTTTCTGGTGGAAAGGGAGTTGCCACTTCCTTTGGCGCTGCTTTTGCGCTCTTCCCTGTACCAACTCTTCTGGGCCTTTTAACATTTGTCTTTATTGCTCTCCTTACAAGGGTTATCTCGATTGCGTCCTTATGTGCTTCAACACTGGTCGCCTTCTGTGTTTTAGTGCTCTATTCTGATAACATATCAGCTCAAATCTTCGTATTAATCACAGTAATCTTAATCTTTTATAGGCACAGGATAAACATTGAAAAAATATTCAATGGTAACGAAAATATCTTTAACTTTGGTGGTCGAAGATGAAAATAGCAATCATTGGTGCAGGAAGCTGGGGAACAACTCTGGCTTCATTGCTTTCTGAGATTGTAGATGAGGTTGTTCTCTGGGCAAGGAGAAAAGAGATTGCTGAAGAGATAAACGCATATCGATCTAACAGCACCTACCTTCCAGGTGTAAGGCTTCCTGAAAAAATCATTGCTACTGACAGCCTTAAAATCGCTATCTCAAATGCTGATCTCGTAATAATGGCCGTTCCCTCAAAGCACTTCAGAGAAGTTTGCAACTCAATGGTTCCCTATGTTGATAGAAACACAAATTTCTTAAGTGTAACAAAAGGTATTGAAGCAGATTCATTGTTAAGAATGTCTGAGATAATCAGCGAAGTTTTTGGTGTAAGCAACTCGTCAATTGCAGTCTTATCAGGCCCGAACCATGCTGAAGAGGTGATTAAAAGGATACCAACAGCCACAGTAGTTGCCTCAGAAAATATGAAGCTGGCTGAAGAACTGCAAAAAATACTTATGAGGGACTACTTTAGAGTGTATACCCATAACGATGTTGTAGGGGTTGAGTTAGCAGGTACTATGAAAAATGTTATTGCAATTGCTGTGGGCATTTCAGATGGGCTTGGTTATGGTGACAATACAAGAGCAACGCTCATAACTCGAGGGCTTGCAGAGATGGTTCGTTTAGGCAAGAAAATGGGAGCAAATCCACTTACTTTCTTAGGTCTTTCAGGAATTGGTGATTTAATTGCTACGGCAACTTCAAGACATTCAAGAAACAGAAATTTTGGAGAAGAGGTAGGTAAAGGGAGAAAGATTGAAGAGATTTTGAGTTCTACAAAGATGTTTGTTGAAGGAGTTGTAAATGCCAGATCAGTTTTGCAGCTTTCAGAGAAGTATGGAGTTGAAATGCCCATAGTAGGAGAGGTTTACAGAATAATTTATGAAAGAAAAAGTCCTCGCGAAAGTGTAAATTCTCTGATGCTCAGAGCGCCCAAGCCTGAAATAGAGTTGATATAGAGTATGGTTAGAAAGAGAAGTTACTTTATCGTTACCCTGGGATGTGCGAAAAACGAGTTTGATTCAAGCCTTCTTGAAAAGAGGTTTCAAGAAGAAGGTTACGTTAAGGCCGATTCAATAGAGAGCGCAGATTTTGTGCTCCTTAATACCTGTGCTTTTATAGAGGATGCAGTTAAAGAAACCCTTACCACTGCATATGAAATTAAATCTATGCTAAAGAAAGGGCAAAAGTTTATTTTTGGAGGATGCGCTGTTAATTATTTCAGGGAAAAAATAAGAGAAGCAGTTTATGCAGATTATTATCTTTCAACTGCAGCACTGCTTAATACAACAGATATTTTGAAAAATAACGACGAAGGCGGTTTGTTCCTTGAATGGGATGAAAATGATTTTGATTGTTCCACATACAAAACCTCTCAGGAATCTCGTCCATATGCTTACCTGAAAATTGCCGAAGGATGCTCCAATAATTGTTCGTACTGTTTGATTCCAAGAATCAGAGGGAGTTTAAAAAGCATAACTTCTGATGCTATTATTGAGGAGGCCTTGAGGCTTGTTCAAACAGGAGTCAAAGAAATCAACTTGATCTCGCAGGATCTTGCATCATATGGAAGGGACAGGAATAGCGATATAACAATCTATGATTTAGTTAATAAGCTTTCTGAATCTCTTGAAAACGAACAAATCTGGATAAGATTACTTTATTTAAATCCTGATAATATCGATTTTCATAGGCTTTTCAATCTACTTTCTAATGAAAAGGTTGTGCCTTATCTTGAAATGCCTGTTCAATCAGGTTCAAAAAGAGTTCTTAAACTAATGAACAGAAAAAGGGCACCTGAGGATATCTTGGAGGGAATCGGAATGCTTAGAGAAAGGATTAAGAACTTATCGTTAAGAACGACCTTTCTTGTAGGCTTTCCAGGGGAAGAAGAAAAGGATTTTGAAGAAACTGTCGATTTTCTTTATAAACTAAGGCCGGACTATGCAGTGGTTTTTGGCTACTCAGATATGGAAGGAACGGCTGCTTTCAGGGCAAAAGATAAACTAAGCAGGAGAATAATTATAGATAGATTGAATTATCTGTCCGAAATTGTCTATAAAATTATGGAAGAAAAAGCAGCAGAAAAGGAGGGTTCAGTTGTTAAGATGCTTGTAGAAAGTTCAGATGGAAGGACTTCCACTGGTCGTGCTTATTTTCAAGCTCCTGAAGTAGATGGTTTGATTTCATTGGAGGCCGACCTAAAGCCAGGAACTTTTGCTCAGGTAAGGCTCAAAACTTCATCAGGTGTAGATTTCTTGGGAGAACTGGTTTAAGGATGAATATTTCCAATCTTCTTACTCTTGTAAGAGTGGTTCTCATACCCGTCTTTATGGCTCTATTTTTTTCAGATTTTCCTTATGGCAACTACCTTGCTGCAATTGTTTTTGGCGTTGCCGCTTTAACTGATACATTCGATGGTTATCTTGCTCGTCTGAGAAGGGAGACAACAAAAATTGGAGAAATTCTTGATCCATTTGCTGATAAGATGCTTGTTTCTGCAGCGTTGATATCTCTTGTTGAAGCTCAAAAACTTCGCGCCTGGTTTGCTGTCGTAATCATTGCAAGGGAATTTCTTGTGAGCGCGCTTAGAACACTCACGCATTCAAAGGGTATGGGTTTACCCGCTTCAAAACTCGGAAAAACAAAGACATTTTTTCAAATAATTGCCATATTGCTCTGTGTCGTTTTTGATAAGAACCAGCTGAGTCTCAATAGAGCAACTGGTTTAATAACATGGTTTTTTTTAGCTGGTGCGCTAGTACTAACTGTTTATTCAGCCTATGATTATTTAAGAAGTACTATTTTAATGATGTCAAAGAGCGAGTCCTCAAAAGGGGAGGGGTAGCCTTTGTCGAAAATAAGTACAGAGGTTTACGATGGTTTGGTGAGGTGTTTCAATGATTTTTCAATTCCAGATGCTATCTTTAACTTTAGCATTGAGAAAGTGTGCGAGGAACTGAAAAATGAATCAGTTAAGAAGAAGTTAACATTTTCAGGAGCAGAATCCATAACCGGTGGAATGATTGCATCGCTTATCACTTCTGTTCCAGGTTCTTCTGATTACTTTCTTGGAGCAGCAGTTACTTATTCAGTCAGTTCAAAGATAAATATTCTTTGCATCGACGAAGAAATGCTTAATTACAAGGGAGTTGTGTCTGAGTGGACAGCAAGAGAAATGGCGATTGCTGCCAGAAGAGTATTTAAGAGCAAAATCGCATATGGGGTTACCGGATATGCTGGGCCCAGAAGAGGCGATGAAGATAGAGAAATCGGAACTGTTTGTTTTGGATTCTCGATGCCAGATAGAAACATAACCTGGACTCAGAAGTTTGCAGGAGAAAGAAACGATGTAAGAAAGAGTGCTTCAGATTTCGTGATTTTAGGATTGTTGGTAATCGCTCTAAACCATCATGGATCAATTGAAAACGTTTAAAATGGTAGGATAAGTTTATGGTCAGATCTTTCATTGCTATTGATATCCCTGAGAATGTTTCTCAAAAGATGGTTGATATAAACAGGTACTTTTTGGAAAGAAATTACAGGCCAGTTTCTGCAAACAACATTCATCTGACTCTTAAATTCTTAGGAGAAACTGATGAACAAATGCTCAGGCAAATTTATGAAAAATTAAGATCAGTGCTAAATAAGCATCAAATTTTTAATTTTTCGATAAGTGGATTGGGGGCATTCCCTTCTGAGAGAAATGCGAGGGTGTTGTGGTTTGGAGTTAAGGAGGGGGCTGATAGGATTATATCCTTAGCAGAAGATGTGCAATCAGTGGTACAAGAATTCAATATCGCTAAATTAGAAAGATTTGTTCCACACATAACCATTGGAAGGTTTAAAAGACCTTCAAACATTTCAAGAGAGATCGAGGGGATAAGGAAATCTGGATTAGAAGTTTTCCAGGTAACTGCTAATTCTGTGAAGATTTTTAAATCCACCTTAACACCAAAAGGACCTATTTATGAAGTTCTGTACTCGATTGAACTAAAATCGGTTCCTTAAATAGAAGATGTGGAAATGGTATTGTAATATTTAATACAGGATAAAAATAGGAGGATCAAATGGACAAGGAAAAGATGCTTGAACTTGCAAGAATGCAGATCGAAAAAAAGTATGGCAAAGGCTCGATAATGAAGTTAGGAGAAAGGCCAATAGAGGAAGGCATTCAGGTCATTCCAACAGGAGCCCTAACGCTTGACGTTGCATTGGGAGTTGGAGGTATACCAAGAGGTAGAATCATCGAGATTTTTGGTCCAGAATCCAGTGGTAAGACTACCCTAGCGCTTCAGATTATTGCTGAAACACAGAAAATGGGAGGCATTGCAGCCTTCATAGATGCTGAACATGCGCTCGATCCAATGTATGCCAAAAACTTAGGTGTGGATATAGATAACCTTCTTGTATCACAACCTGATACCGGGGAACAGGCTTTAGAAATAGCAGAAACTCTGGTTAGAAGCGGTGCTGTAGATGTAATTGTTGTGGATTCAGTTGCTGCCCTTGTTCCACGCGCTGAAATCGAAGGCGAGATGGGTGATGCTCAGGTTGGTCTACAGGCAAGACTTATGAGTCAAGCGCTTCGAAAACTGGCTGGTTCAATAAGCAAATCTCAGGTCGCAGTTATCTTTATCAACCAGTTGAGAGAAAAAATCGGAGTTATGTTTGGAAATCCTGAAGTTACTCCGGGTGGTAGGGCTTTAAAGTTCTGGGCGAGTGTTCGTATCGATGTAAGAAAGATCGAATCTCTTAAAAAAGGAACTGAAGATATTGGAGCAAGAATCAGGGCCAAGGTTGTTAAGAACAAGGTTGCACCACCTTTTAAGAATGCTGAATTTGACATCATCTATGGAAAAGGAATATCGAAGGAAGGAAGCGTTCTTGACCTTGCTGTTCAAAAAGGTATCGTTGAAAAAAGTGGAAGTTGGTTTTCCTATGGGGATATAAAACTTGGACAAGGAAGAGAACAAGCCAGAGATTTCTTGATTGAGAATCCAGAGATCTGCAAGGAGATAGAAAACAAAGTAAGAGAATCTATCGGATTAGGCAAATTATAAACTTAAAGTATAGGTTGAAAGATAAGTCAGGCCAGGAAAAATGCTATAAATTGGCAATAGGTTACGCCTCAAGATATCTTTGCTCTGAATCGAGACTTCTTGAATATTTAGAAAAAAAGGGATGCGGAGAGCACGCGCAGCAGATAATAAATAGACTCAAAGAGATCGGTGTCCTGGATGAGTTCCGCTCATGTGAACTATTGGCTGAATCTTATGCAAAAAAATTCGGTAGATTTTCAATTGAACAAAAATTAAGAAAACGAGGTTTTTCTAACGAAATTATTAAGCAGGTTCTTAAGAAAAGCAGTTATGAAAGTGAATTTAATACTGCTGTTGAGATTGCAAGAACGAAGCTTAAAAAGTTGGAAAGTGCCCATTCTAAGGACATCAAGAACAAACTCCTGCGTTTCCTTGCAAGTAGAGGTTTCAGTATCGATGTTTGTTTAAAAGCAGTAAGCAAAGCAATGGCAGAGTTTAAGGAGAACCAGGAGGATTAATCCAGTTTGATTTTTACTACGAAATTATTTAACATTTATGTTTAGAATTCTTTGCTTTTGGCAGAGTTCGGTTTCAAACACTGCTCCACTGGAGCAGTTTAAATAAAGAAATAAAGGTTTGTTTTTGCATAGAAAATCTTTATTAAGCCGGGCTCTGCCCGGCTTATTTTGTTAAAGGGCTGGGCTTACTATGGAAGGAGGATTGAATTATGAATGGTTTAAATACACTCTTAACAATGGTTTTCCTAATTGCAGGAATAGCTATTGGTGTTGCAGGTTTTTACTTTTACCTCACTCTTCGCAATAAAAGCCTCACAGAAAGAGCAAATCAGATAATTGAAGAGGCAAAAAAGAAATCAGAGGAGATATTGAGAGAGGCTTCGCTAAAGGCTCGCGAAGAAGCAGCGAAGTTAAGAGAAGAAGTAGAGAACGAGTTGAAACTCAGAAGGAACGAAATCCAGAGACTTGAGGAAAGAATCCTTAAAAGAGAAGAGGATTTAGATCAGAGAATCAAAGAAGCTGAAGAATCAAGAATGATGGCACTTGCTCTTAAACAGGAGTCGGAAAAACTCAAACAGGAAGCCGAGGAGATTCTTGAGAAGCAACTGAAAGAGCTCGAAAGAATCTCTGGACTTACGATGGAGCAGGCAAAAGAAATAGTGCTTGAGAAAGCGAGAGAAGAAGCCCGACTTGAAGCAGCCAAAATATTTAAAGAAGAAGAAGAGCGAGCACTTCAGGAAGCAGATAAGAAAGCAAAGGAGATTATTTCCACTGCCATTCAAAGATACGCAAGCGACCTTGCAGCAGAAACAACGGTATCTGTTGTTACATTACCGAGCGATGATATGAAAGGGCGAATCATAGGGCGAGAAGGTAGAAATATAAGAACCTTTGAAAACCTAACAGGAATCAATCTCATCATTGATGACACACCTGAAGCCGTTACCTTGTCGAGTTTCGATCCAATCAGACGTGAAATAGCGAAGAGAACACTGGAAAAGCTAATTCTGGACGGTCGCATCCATCCAGCAAGGATTGAAGAGATTTATGAGAAGGTGAAGGAAGAAATAGAAGAGGAATTTAAAGAGGTCGGAGAAGAAGCGGTATTCGAGTTAGGTCTTTCAGGCATACATCCTGAAATAGTGAGATTGCTTGGTAGGTTAAAATTTCGAACATCCTACGGTCAGAATGTTCTGCAGCACTCCATAGAAGTTGCCTATATTGCTAGCATTATGGCTGATGAGCTCGGTCTCGATTCAAAATTAGCCAGGAGAGCGGGACTTCTCCATGACATTGGCAAAGCCGTTGACCACGAAATACAAGGCAGTCACGATAAGATTGGTTCAGAGATAGCGCGCAAATATCGTGAATCAGAGGTTGTTATAAATGCCATCGAAGCCCACCACGGTCTGGCGCCCTTTACATCAATTGAATCAGTGCTTGTACAGGCAGCAGATGCGATCTCTGCATCACGACCAGGAGCAAGAAGAGAGACATTGGAAAGTTATATAAGAAGATTGGAACAGTTGGAGAAGATTGCAAGCTCTTTTAAAGGAGTGGAAAAGTGCTATGCAATGCAGGCAGGAAGGGAAGTTAGGGTGATTGTTAAGCCGGACGAAATAAGTGACGAAGAAGCCGAGATAATTGCTCGCGAGCTTGCAAAAAAAATAGAAAGTGAAATGGAGTATCCTGGTCAGATAAAGGTTACTGTTATACGTGAGAGAAGAGCAGTCGAATATGCCAAGTAGTGATAAAAAAGGCGAAGACATCGCTTTCTATAAGAGATTTTCAACTTTTTCCGAATCTCTTATAGAGAAGGATTTGGGTTCAGGATTTTTCAAACTCGGAATTCAGGAAGCTGAGAAAAGGCAGGCAAAACACGACATACGGTGGGTTGAAGATGCGCTTCTTGAGTTGCTTAGAAACTCAAGAGATGCAAAAGCAACAGCAATTGCAGTTGGCACAAGTCTTCACGAGGGTCGCTACAGAGAGATAATCGTTATTGATAATGGTATCGGTATTCCTGACGGCTTCCATGAAATCATCTTTGAGCCACGCGTAACCTCAAGGGTTAAAGATTACGTAGAGGACGAGTATGGAGTTCACGGAAGAGGTATGGCACTTTACTCCATACGACTCAATGCAGGTGATGCAAGAGTTTGCTACTCGAAGCCATATGCAGGAACGAGTATAAGAGTTCTTTTTGATCTTCAAGTGATACCGGAGAGAAAAAACCAGGCAGAGAAACCGAAAATCGTGAAGACATCTGAAGGATATGAAATAAAAGGACAGAAGAACATTCTTTTTACTATTCTTGATTTTTATTTAAAGCATCCCGATATCGAGGTATATCTTGGAAGTCCTGCTGAAGTCATTGCATTAATATCTAACCATGCGAGTTTTAATGCGCTTCGCAGCGCTAATGAATTAAAGAATTTTGATGCAGATGGACTCGTAGATTTTGCTAGAAAACTCGGCATTCAGATCTCTCAAAGGACTGCCTACAGAATACTAAGCGGAGAAGTTTCAAAGCCTGTTTCAATCGGTAAACAAATAAGGCGCGTTTTTTCAAGTGGAAGCACATCTAAGGTTTCCGGTATCTTACCTGAAGATTGGAAGGTCATAACTGAAGGAGTCAGAAAAGTCCTTGAACCTCATTTAAAAAGATATTCATATGAACTGATTGAAGTTAAGCAGATTAAATCTAGAGGACAGATAAAGATTCAAGTAACGCTTGAACCTTCAGAAGAATTTTAATAAATTATTTAAACTAATCGTTTAAGTTGTCGAAAAATATTGTAGCAGCATAGATGCAGAAACAGACAAAGCACTTAGGAGGATAAAATGGTACAGGTGCTCAAGGTATCATCAAAATCAAACCCTAATTCAGTTGCAGGTGCAATCGCAGGTATTATCAAAGAAGAAAATTCAGTTGAAATTCAGGTGATTGGTGCTGGTGCCTTGAACCAAGCCATAAAGGCTATAGCCATTGCTAGAGGATTTCTTGCTCCTGCAGGATATGATTTGGTCTGTGCCCCTTCCTTCAGAGAAATAGAAGTTGATGGAAAGATAAAGACTGCCATTAAGCTGAAGGTAGAAGCAAAAGAGGAGTAAATGCCTGCTGACTACCACATTCACTCCAATTATTCTGATGGAACGTATACCATTGATCAGATAATTGAAGAGGCTGAAAGAAAACAGTTAACCTCCATTTCTTTAACAGATCATGATAGTGTTGGCGGCATTAAAGAAATAGTTGAAAAATCCAATCGTTCAGGAATTAAAGTCGTTCCAGGAATAGAACTCAGCTCTGTTTATAAAGACGAGGATGTACATATTCTGGGTTACGGTATAGATTTTAAAAACGAAGAACTTCTATCTTCACTTGAATTATTTAAAAAGAAACGCATAGAAAGGCTCATTGAGATAGTCGACTGCCTGAAAGAATTCGGCTATGAAATTGAAGTGGAAGACCTTTTAGAAATTGCAGGATCTTCTGAGGCGGTGGGAAGATCGCATATAGCAAGAGTGTTGGTGAATAAGGGTTACATCAATTCGGTTTCAGAAGCCTTCAATGTCTGGCTTTCGAGAAATAAGCCCTGCTTCAGGGAGAAGTTTATTGTAACCCCCTTTGAGCAAATAAATCTTGTTATTAAGTCGTCTGGAATCCCGGTTTTAGCCCATCCAGGGGATTACAGGGTTTCTTTACCCATTGAAGATTTGGTAGATGCAGGTCTTAAAGGTATAGAAGTTTTTCATCCAGATCATACAGAAGATCAGATAATCGAATTTCTTGAATTAGCAAAAAGGTATGGACTTTTAATTCTGGGTGGATCAGATGCTCATGGCCCTGATTCCGAAAGAGGATATAGTATTGGCCAAATTAAACTTCCAGATGAGTACGAAAGGGTATTTCTCGAAGCAGTCGGCATTTAGAAAAATTCGTTTTTTATTTGTAAAATAGAACGCATGAGGTATTTTGTAAAAACTTTTGGCTGCCAAATGAATAAGCATGATTCTGAAAGAATCTCTGGACTGCTTGAGGTGGCAGGATTTTTGCCTGCAAGCAGCTCCAATGATGCAGACGTAATTATTGTAAATACTTGTGCTGTAAGGGAAAATGCTGTAAAGCGTCTGAAAGGTTATGTAAGATCGTTAGGAAAGCCCAAAAAAAGAGGAGCTGTTATTGGCATCGCAGGCTGTGTTGCCCAGATTGAAAAGGAGCGACTATTAAAAGAGATACCATTCGTTGATTTTGTTTTTGGCCCTGATGAGATTGATGATCTTCTAACTTTTGTCTCAGAGGCAATCAATGGTAGGCGTACTGTTGCAACAGAATTCGATACCCATTTTTTTGCCTCAGAACTTCCTTCTAAGCGAGAAACTCCTCACCACGCATGGTTATTGATTACCAAGGGATGCGACAATTTCTGCAGCTATTGTGTTGTGCCTTACGCACGTGGAAAGATGGTTTCAAGAAAAAGAGAAGACATCATCAATGAGGCAAAAAAACTTTTTAACGATGGTGTTCTTGATATAACCCTGATCGGTCAAAATGTAAATGCTTATGGTAAGGATATTTATGGAAAAACGGATTTTGTCAATCTTTTGGATGAGATAGCAAACATAGGATTTAGAAAAGTTTCTTTTGCCACCTCTCATCCTGCTGATTTTCAGGATCAACTTATCGAACTTATGGCTTCGAAAGGAAATATCAGTAAACAACTTCACCTACCAGTTCAATCTGGTTCGAACAGAGTATTGATGCGAATGAAAAGGGGATATACAAGAGAGCGCTATTTAGAGATAGTTGAAAAAATACGAAAGATTCCAAATCTCTCGCTTACCACTGACATTATCGTAGGCTTTCCTGGCGAGACAGATAAGGACTTTAATGAGACGATAGAACTTGTCGAAGTGGCTTCTTTTGATCAGGTATTTACATTTATGTTCTCTCCAAGACCGTTTGCTGAAGCGTCTAAATATGAAGACCAGATACCAGAAGACGTTAAAAAGGAGAGATTTCAAATTCTTACTGAAAAGGTTAAGGAAGTAAATCTAAAGCAGAACCTGAGGCTCGTTGGCGATGCGCTTGATGCTATTGTTGAAGGAAAATCCAAAACAAGAGGATTTGTTCAGGCAAGAACCGAAACAGGAAAGGTCGTTCTTTTCAAAAATGGTTACCATAAAGTAGGCGAAAAAGTAAAAGTTTTAATAAAAGATGCTGGACCCCATCACTTGGTTGGCGAGTTAATCAAAGATTGAAAGGATTGAGGGGACAGATTGACGTTCGATATAATTGCAATCGCAGGTCCAACGGCTTCTGGCAAGACAGACCTTTCAATTGCTATTGCCAATGCCTTGGATGCAGAAGTGGTTTCTGCTGATGCCTTTCAAGTCTATTGTTATATGGATATTGGAACTGCAAAGATCCCAGTTAAGAATAGACTAAATCCGTTACATCATATGATAGATATTTGTATGCCAGACAAAGACTTCTCTGTTGCTGAATATAAAACTCTTGCAGAAAAATGTCTAAATGGTGTTTTTAGAAGGAATAAAAAAGCGATTGTTGTAGGAGGAACACCACTTTATATGACCGCCTTGCTTTTTGATATAGAAATACCTGAAGAAGTGAAGAAGGATGGATTAAGAGAATCTTTGCTACAGGAATATAGAAAGGATCCATCAAGCATTATAAAGAAGTTAAATGAAATCGATCCAGATGCGCTAGATATTATTGATCTTAGAAATGGTCGCAGGCTTATAAGAGCCATAGAAATTTATATGCAGGCTGGAGTCAGGTATTCTGATTTATATCGACGTTGGAAGAATAGAAAACCTGTCTATAACTCGCTCAATCTCTGGCTTTACTGCGAGAGAGAGGAACTATACAGACGTATTGATCTCAGAGTGGAAAGGATGATTCAAAGAGGTTTTGTTGATGAGGTTAAATTTCTGATTGAGAATTTTAATCTTGGAAAAACCGCTTCGCAGGCAATAGGATATAAGGAGATAGCAGATTATTTACAAGGAAAGATATCATTTGAAAACGCAGTGGAAACCATAAAGCGAAGGACAAGGAACTACGCTAAAAGACAAATTTCGTGGTTTAAGAATGATAATAACTTTACAGCGATTGATATTTCAGGCTTGAGCATTGAAGAGGCAGTAGAAAAAATACTCAATAGATACCTTTGCTGATTATTAAGTAAAATTTAATTTTCTTATTATTGCGTTAGGAGGAATATCAATGGACGAAATGCTTGAGTTTTCCAAATACCAAGCTGCTGGGAACGATTTTATCATCATCAACGATATGGATGGAGTTCTCAACCTGACTGAAGAGCAGGTAAGAATTCTCTGCGATAGACACTATGGTATAGGTTCAGATGGACTTATTATAGCCAGAAGAACAAAAAACGCAGATGCATATATGTTGTTTTACAATCCAGATGGAAGCATTGCTGAGATGTGTGGCAACGGAATTCGATGCTTTGCTAAGTTTTTATACGATCAGAATATCGTTAGCAAAAAAACTATGCTCATAGATACAAGAGCAGGGATAAAAGAAGTTGAACTTTTCTTCGAAAGAGGCAACGCAATTGGTGCACGCGTAAATATGGGAAAAGTTTCCTTTAAGGCTGAAGATATTCCAACTACTCTTCTAAGCGAGGGAGAAGAAGCAGTTGAAGTTCCATTAAAAATAGATAACCTGGAGTTGGTAGTTACCTGTGTTTCTGTTGGAAACCCTCACTGTGTAATTTTTGTTGATGAAGTTGACAGAATAAATCTGGAGAAAATTGGACCTTTGATTGAAAATCACGAGGCATTTCCAAGAAAAACCAACGTTGAGTTTGCTACAGTTTTATCTTCAAACCTTGTAAAGGCTAGGGTGTGGGAAAGGGGAGCAGGCATAACGCTTGCGTGTGGTACAGGTGCAGTTGCTACTGCTGCAGCTGCTGTAAAGACTGGATTGACCGAACAACCTGTTCGTGTTGACCTTCCAGGTGGGCATTTATTCGTAGAATTCGATTCAGAGGGGAACTCTCACCTTGAAGGAGTAGCTGAACATGTCTTTAATGGATTTTTATCAGTGGAATTTACCGAAAATTATCTTAAAGATTAATTTCTGGAGGTGAATATTTAACTTGAAGCCTGCTAAAAGGATAGCCCAGTTACCACCTTATTTGTTTGCAAGAATTGATGAATTGATTGAAAAAAAGAAAGCAGAAGGCGTTGACGTGATCAGTTTAGGGATAGGAGATCCTGTTGAACCAACGCCACAGCCAATTATCGATGCCCTTAACGAAGCACTTAAGGACCCTGAAAACCATAGATATCCCTCTTATTATGGTTTACGCGAATTTAGGATTTCTGCATCCCTTTGGTTCAAGAAAAGGTTTAGGGTCGAATTGGATCCTGATAATGAGATTCTTCCATTGATTGGTTCCAAAGAAGGAATTGCTCATCTGCCCTGGGCTTTGGTTGATGAAGGCGATATTGTGCTGGTTCCTGATCCAGCTTATCCTGTATATGAAATAGCCTCAATGTTGTCATCAGCAACTCCATATAAGATGCCTCTTCTAAAAGAGAACGGATTCTTGCCCGATCTTGATTCAATACCGAGTGATGTTTTAAGGAGAGCCAAACTTATGTTTATTAATTACCCAAACAATCCAACAACTGCTGTAGCAACTGATGAGTTCTTTAAAAAAGCAATTGAACTTGCTCATAAGTACGGTTTTCTTATTGCCCATGATAATGCATATTCAGAAATCACTTTCAATGGTTACAAGGCACCTTCGATTTTAGAATTCGAAGGTGCAAAAGAGGTCTGCGTCGAATTCCACTCTCTCTCGAAGAGTTTTAATATGACGGGTTGGAGAATAGGTTTTCTGGCTGGAAACGCCAATTCCGTTAAATATCTGGCAAACCTGAAAACGAATATAGACTCAGGAATTTTTAATCCAATTCAGTATTCAGGAATCAAGGCCCTGACTGACTTATCTGATTTTCCAGAGAAGATGTGTTTGATTTACGAAAGAAGAAAGCAGATGGTCTTAGATGTTCTTAACGAATTGGGCATCAGTTACCACATCTCACCAGCAACTATCTATGTCTGGGCCGAGGTTCCTGATGGGTATACCTCAGATACTTGGGCAATGAAACTGATTGATGAAGCAGGAATTGTCGTTTCTCCAGGTTCGGCTTACGGTAAATTTGGCGAAGGATACTTTCGAATCAGTTTGACTGTTAAGGACGAGAGGCTTAAAGAAGCAATGGAAAGATTAAAGAATTTAAAGTAGACAATTTAAATGGAGCATAAGACTCAAGAAGAGAAAGAGAAGTTTATAACAGCAACCATAATTACAAGAGAAGATGAAGAACAGAGAGTCCTAAGTTCAATTGAAGAACTGGAAAGCCTTATTGATACTGCAGGAGGCCAGGCAGTATTCAGGGTTATTCAAAGACGAGACACGCCTGATCCAAAAACTTACATAGGAAGGGGAAAGGCAAAAGAAATAGGCTCAATTGCAGATGCTTTTTCAGCGACCGCCCTCGCTATCGATGCAAGGCTATCTGCCTCGCAGATGAAAAATTTAGAAGAGATAACAGGATTAAAAGTTCTTGATAGAACTGCCATCATTCTTGATATCTTTGCCACTCATGCTAGGAGCCTTGAAGGTAAACTTCAGGTGGAACTTGCTCAATTGACATATCTTCAGTCAAGGCTGATAGGAAGAGGCACAGAACTATCAAGGCTTGGCGGTGGTATTGGCACTAGAGGTCCAGGAGAAACAAAGCTCGAGGTTGACCGAAGAAGGATTAAAAAAAGAATCCAAACGCTCAGAAAAAAATTGTATGAAATCGAGAAGCACAGAACCAGGATCAGGAACGCAAGAAAGAAGCACGCGTATCAGATTTCTCTCGTTGGCTATACCAATGCAGGTAAATCAACGCTTTTAAATGCTCTTACAACTTCTTCTGTTCTTGCTACCGACCAACTTTTTGCAACTCTTGATCCCACAGTTAGAAAACTCAACCTTAAGAAAAACATTTTAAGTATTCCCTCGGATATTCTTGACGAGGAAAAGAAGAATTCATTTCTATCTTTTGATGTAGTTATTTCAGATACAGTTGGCTTTATAGATAACCTTCCAACAGAGTTAATTGTAGCTTTTCATTCAACACTCGAAGAGATTGTGGAATCTGACCTTCTCTTACATGTGATTGATGCTAGCAATAAGGATTTCATAAGACATCTAAGGGTTGTTGAGAAAACACTTGAAAAGATAGGCGCTGCTAATATTCCAAGGATCAGCGTGTTTAACAAAGTCGATGCTGTTGAAGAAGCTTTGCTGGAAAGGCTAAAGAAAGAATATTCAGATAGCGTTTTTATATCTGCGCTTAAAGGTAAAGGACTCGAAGAACTTAAAGATAAGATAGCTGAGGCACTCGTAGGCATCAATGCTTTGAAGACAAAAATTTATTAATCAAGGTCTCTAATGACCGCTGTAACCCTACCAATTACAACAAGTTCCTTTGGATATATAGGTGAGTAGTCCCTGTTTTTTGGTATCAAAACAGGATGTCCGTTTTCTAAACCTAACTGCTTTATCGTTGATTCCCCATCAATCATAAACACACCGATTTCTCCAGGATTTATAACAGGTGTTTGCTTGACAAGGACTAAATCCCCATCAAAAATTCCAGCGTCTTTCATGCTATCTCCTTTTACCCTGAGCAAAAAATCTCCCTTTTGAAATAAGAAATCATCAACATTAAGATAGCCTTCAATATTTTCTTCTGCATAAGTTGGTATCCCTGCTCTTATTAATCCCAATATAGGGATTTGTTTTCTTAAAAAAGCAGTTTCCTTTAGTTTTATGTTTCTCGATTTCTTTCCCTCGATTGAGATGAAGCCCTTCTTCTCAAGTTTCCTTAAGTAATAGACAACTGTTGATGTGGAAGATACTCCAATAGCACTGGCAATCTCCCTTACAGTGGGTGTTTTCTGGTTCCTATCCAGATAATCCTTAATGAATTCAAGGACTTTCTGTAGATTGTTTTTTTTGTTTTCATCCAATTGTCTCACCTAAAATTATTATAGAACAAGTGTTTGATTATGGTAACATAGTTTTTAAAACTGTTGAAAAAGTTTGAAAAATTTTTATAAAAAACTTGTTGACACAATATCCAATAAAATCTATATTTTGTGGTATAGAAGCATTGAATGTAGCAATATTTTGTGGTTAGGAGGGTGGAATAAAAAATGACACCGGAACAAAAACTGATGGAAGCAGCAAAAGCAGCAGGGAGTGCAGAAGCAGATTCTACAGATATTGCATTGATGGTTACAACCACATCTAAGTCTGAAGTGAACTCCTGGGACAGGACAAAAATTGTTGAAAGTCTTGTAAGAGAGATCAGGCTGACCAAGGAGATTGCTGAAGAGATTGCAGAGGAAGTTGAAAGGAAACTTCTTTCTGCTGGTATACAGACAGTAACAACAAGCCTGATAAGGGAACTTGTAGATATTGAACTTGTTCAAAGAGGCCTTCAAAAACTTCAGAGAGAGCATACAATTCTCGGTCTTCCTGCTTTCGATGTTGAACAAATAATTTTTAATGCCAACAAGGAAAATTCCAATACAACCCATAATCCAGAATCCATAAACCTTACATTGGCAGAAAGCATACTGAAGCAATATGCATTAACCAAGGTATTTTCCTACGATGTTGCAGAAGCACATTTATCAGGAGATATTCACCTGCACGACCTTGGTTTTATTACAAGACCATACTGTGGCGGCCATTCACTCGAATATATCAAGAAATACGGTCTTCATCTTCCGAATATAACATCTACGTCAAAGCCAGCGAGGCATCCAGAAGTCCTAATAGGCCATATGGTTAAGATGGCCTCTACTCTTCAATCGCACTATGCCGGAGCAATAGGCTGGGAAGCTGTAAATATGTTCTTTGCACCATTTTTAAGAGGCTTGGAGTACAAGAGGGTGAAGCAACTTGCACAGATGATAATCTACGAGTTCAATCAGCTGGCAGGTGCCAGAGGTTCTCAAGTTGTATTTACAGATTTTAACCTCTACTATGGTATTCCAAAGCATTTTCGCGAGACACCTGCAGTTGGTCCTGGTGGAAAGTATATGAAAGAGGTTGACGGAGAAATCGTCTATCTCGATGAACCTGAGGAAGGATGCCTTACCTATGCTGATTTCGAAAAAGAGGCAAACCTTTTCCTAAAAGCGCTTTTTGAGATTTACTATGAAGGGGATGCCACCGGTAAGACATTTGTCTTTCCAAAGCCGCTCCTTCACATAAATGACCAGTTTTTTGTTACTCCAGGATGGGAAGAAATGCTTGATCTTGCATGTAAGGTAGCTGCCCATCAGGGAATAACTTACTTCGTATTTGACAGAGGAGATTCGGTGTCTGTCTCACAATGTTGTCGATTGAAGTTAAGACTCGGTGAGAAGGATCTGGAAGAAGCAAAGACTCCTGAGAAAATGAGATTTACAGCACTACAGAATGTAACCATTAACCTTCCACGTGTGGCATATAAAGCTGAAGGAAGCGATGAAGCGTTATTCAGAGAACTGGATAGGCTATTCGATTTAGTGGTAAAAGCACATTTACAGAAGAAAAAATTTATCGAGACATTGCTTTCGCTTGGAGAAGAAGGACCTCTTGCTTTCTTTACAAGCAAAAAAGATGGAGAGCCCTATTTAAGGATGGATAGAATAACCTATCTTGTTGGTGTGCTTGGTTTAAACGAACTTGTACAGTACCACTTGGGTAAGCAGCTTCATGAATCAGAAGAAGCCTATAAGTTTGGACTTAAAGTTATTGCCTATCTCAATCTAAAGTGTCGCGAATACTCAGAGAAATATGGGATTAGATTGGTTATTGAGGAAAGCCCTGCTGAGTCTGCCTGCTACAGGTTAGCAAAACTTGATCTAAAAATGTTCCCTGAAAAAGCTTCGAAAGTTGTTAAAGGATTTATTGATCGAGGAGAGATTTACTACACGAATAGCATCCACCTTCCTGCAGATGCCCCTGTTGACTATGTAGATAGAGTCATTATGCAATCAAGGTTCCATCCATTGATTGAAGCCGGTGCAATCATTCATATCTGGATGGGAGAACACGAACCTGATTATAGAGCCATCAAAGAGTTTGTTATAAAGACCTACAAGCATACACAGGCAGAACAAATAGCTTTCAGCCCAGAGTTTACTGTTTGTAATGATTGTCTTAAAACGACAAGAGGGCTTCATGAACAATGTTTGAGGTGCGGCTCAGAGGATGTTTATGGAATAACAAGAATTGTTGGATACTTTTCAAAGACAACAACCTGGAATAAAGGTAAGCTTGGAGAATTAAAACAAAGAATAAGAACCAACTTGAGCGAAGCATTGAAACCAGTAGGAGGTGCAGGTGTTGTTCAAGGTAAAGTTTTTCTACAAGAAAGATTGCCCGAAATGCCCAGCAGCTAAAGAGGTCATTTCTCAGATCTCAGACGATTTTGTTGAATCATACAATTTAGATGAATTGGAAGGGCTTACTGAAGGTGCTTACTATATGGTTGTTTCTACACCAAGTACAATAGTTGTCGATGAAAGCGGAAGGGAAGTGAAGTCTTGGAGAGGAGAGATTCCGGAATTAGCGGAGTTAAAGAAAATTCTATCCATATAAAAGGCTTCATCCCTTCAGGAATGCTCGATTGGCCAGGAAAATTGGCGTCAACTGTCTTTCTTGCCGGATGCAACTTTAGATGTCCTTACTGTCACAACTTTGAACTTGTGATTGACCACGAAAAATATGAAGACATAGATGTCGATAATCTTGTTTCCTATCTTGTTTCAAGAAAATTGTGGGTTGAGCATATTGTTGTAACTGGAGGCGAGCCAACCATATCTCCTGGAATATCGGGATTCTTAAAAATGCTTAAAGAATCAGGGCTAAAAGTAAAACTCGACACAAACGGAAGCAGACCAAAGGTCTTGAAGAAACTCATAAATGATGGCCTTGTCGATTTTATTGCTATGGACATAAAAGGCCCAATTGAAAAGTATCCTGAAATTGTAAGAGCCCCAGTAGACCTCGAGGCTATCTATGAATCAATAAAAACAATAATAATGTCTGACGGATTGGAATATGAATTCAGGCTTACCTTTGTGCCTGGGTTGTTAAATGTTGATGATGTGGTTGCAACTGCAAAGAAACTGAAGGAGATAGGCGCCGAAAAATTAGTGATACAACAGTTTCAAAACTCATCTACTCTTGATGAATCTTTAAGAACTCGATCTCCCTTGCCAAGAAGATATCTCGAAGACGCCGTTCAAAGAATAAAAGGTTTTATGGAGGCTGAGCTCAGAGGTGTTTGAAAAAAGCACAGAAAAGATAACGCTTAGAATTAAACGTCTTGATAAATCCATACCTCTTCCAGGTTATGCCCATCCAGGAGATGCGGGGTTGGACCTCTATTCTGCAGAAGACGTGGTTCTCTTGCCATTGCAAAGGAAATTGGTAAGCACAGGAATCAAAATAGAAATTCCTTATGGATACGCAGGGTTTGTCCAGCCAAAAAGCGGAAGAGCGGTTAAGGAAGGTTTATCAATTGTGAATACCCCTGGTCTTATTGATGCAGGATACCGTGGGGAAGTTAAAGTCATCTTAATAAACCTTGATTCAGAAAAAGAAATCAGGATAAGGAAAGGTGAAAAGATAGCGCAGCTCGTCATTCAAAGGGTTGAGCACGCAGAAGTTATTGAAGTCGATGAACTTACTGAGACCAGCAGGGGAGAAGGAGGTTTCGGTTCCACCGGCATTTAAGTCAGTGGAAAAATTTTTTTAGCATCTATAAAGAATTTTTATTAATTAAAAATTTATAATGTTTATAAATTCTGCTATAATCCTTAAAGGGAGGTGAAAACATGGAAGAACTGAAGGTTGGATGCTCAAGACCTGTAGGTGCCCATGGAGAAGGGGAAGATAACATTTCTAAACAAACAAATATTGAAGAAACAACAATTAAGGAGGTCAGGAGGATGGTACAGGTAGGCAGAAAGGCGCCAGATTTTGTTGCACCGGCATATTATAAGGGCAAGTTTGTTCAAGTAAAACTTTCTGATTATCTCGGAAAGTGGGTACTGCTTTGCTTCTATCCCGGTGATTTTACATTCGTCTGAGCAACTGAACTTTCGGCGGTAGCGTCGAAGTACGAAGAGTTCCAAAAATTGGGTGTCGAAATCCTATCTATGAGTGTTGATAGCATTTATGTTCACAAAATCTGGAATGAACACGAACTGTCAAAGATGGTAGAGGGCGGAATTCCTTTCCCTATGCTTTCAGATGCAGCTGGAACTGTCGGAAAAATGTATGGAGTATATGACGAAGAACTGGGAGTTGACGTTAGAGGCCGCTTCATAATTGATCCTGACGGAGTTGTGCAGGCAATTGAAATTCTTACTCCACCAGTAGGAAGAAATGTGTCTGAAACAATGAGACAGATACAAGCCTTCCAGCATGTAAGAAACACAGGAGGAGCAGAAGCTACACCTTCTGGTTGGGTGCCAGGAAAGAAAACACTTAAACCAGGTCCAGATCTCGTTGGTAGAGTCTGGGAGGTCTGGAAACCAAACGAAGCATTCTAATCTTAATTAGTTTTGATATTCTGAAATACAGAAGATTAATAACGGGCAGGCTTAAGAAAGCTTGCCCATTTTTTTTAAAATATCGAAAGGAAAGGAGGAATTGGGTTGAAGGAGTATAAATTGGGCTCCGTGAATATTCAGATAGTTAAGGGAGATATAACAGAACAGAAAGATATGGAAGCAATAGTAAATTCAGCAAATCCAATGCTTGCACCTGGAGGAGGTGTTGCTGGAGCAATACATAGAGCAGCAGGCCCTGAATTATACGATGAATGTAAGAAATTTGCCCCGATTAAAGTTGGAAGTGCTGTAATAACTTCAGGATATAGGTTGCCAAACAGGTATGTTATACATACGCTGGGTCCAAGGTACGGTATAGATAAACCTGAAGATGATTTGCTTGCAAAATGCTTTGAGAGCAGTTTAAGAATCGCCGAGAGTAATGGTATCAATTCAATAGCTTTTCCAGCCATTTCAACCGGCATCTTTGGTTATCCCGTTGAAGAGGCTGCAATTGTATCTCTAAAAACAATTAAAAGAATGGTACCTCATTTGAGGAACATAAGAACCATAAGAATCGTTCTTTATTCGGAAGGTGATTATCTTACCTTCTTAAAAGCAGCAGAGGAAATACTTACCACTGAAGAATAATCCGTATAGTTCTGATAATATATATTATGTTGCGTTGCATTTCCTTTCCAAAAAAGAAAAGGGCCGTTTTTGGCCCTTCTCTTATCTAACTTTCACCCAGGTTCTTTTTTAGGTTATCTATCCTGTTTAAAATTTCTTCGAGCTCTGACTTTAATACTTCCAGTTCTTTTTCTTTAAGCGCGATTTCCTGTTTTTTGTTTTCAGCTTCGTTTGTTAGATTCTGTATTTCCTTATAAATTTCAGCTTTCTTTTCCTCGTGGCGTTTCTTAAGAATTTCCTCAACAAGATCCTCTTCCATAGGATATTTCTCAAGGCAGGCTTCGCAGATGGCATGAATTCTTGAGCCCACAGGAATTTCCTTGCCTCTTACAATTTTTCTAGCATTCTTATATAAACGGTATACATCTCCATCAAGAACGTAGTATTCAGCATATAAAACATCCGGTCTACCGCATATATAGCACCTTTCTGGCTGTTCCACTTCTTTGCCGTTCTTGAAATCAAAGTTGAAGTAAATACCCATCTCTATTCCTCCTTGTTCTGAAGCATTTTTTTCTGCTTTAAGACCTTTTCTCTACCGAGCCTTTCGTATAGTTCCCCTAGCCTTTCCATAAGTACTGTAATCTTGCCTTTAACATCTTCGATTTCATTCTCTATAACCTTTATTGTATCGATTTCTGCTTTTTGTGGTTGAGAGGATAGACGCTTCTTCTTAAGTATTTCTGAGATTATGAGATCTTCTGAAGGTCTTTGTTGATAGCAGTCATCGCATATTAAATAAGTATCACTGACGATCTTTATCTCTCTCCCAGACCATAATTTTCGAGCCTCATCGTTAAGAAGCGTATAGATAGGTCCTTTCTTGATATGGTATTCGACATAGAGAACCTTCTTTTCTCCACACAAGTAGCAAGGAACCCAGTTTTCAACTTCCTTTCCTTCTTCGTAATCATAATTAAAATAGATTCCCACTAATCCTCCAGCACCAGATCGTACTTACTTGTAAACTCCATTACCTCGCTATTTTTTAAATCGTCAATTGCTTCCTGATACTTTAGTTTTGCTTCTGATGAATTTTCAAACTCTATCCTCTTTATGACTTTACCAGATTCCTTGCTTATGAACTGAATTTCATATTTTGCTTTGCTTGTTGGTTCTAAAGGAGTCCTTGGTCCTATGTAGGCTGTGAGTTCATCCCAATCAAATTCCTGAGGTATTATTTCCTGAATATAATAAAGCTTAACTTCAAAAAAGTCTGAAGCACTTCCAAATACTTTTCGCATGAAAAAATTTTAACCGATAGTTTAAATATGTGGTAATATATCTAAAATTATCGCAGCAAATAACCGCAGCAAAAACACAGTCCAATCACTGTTTTTTCTAAAGTTCGAAGTATGTTTGACGATTACTTAAAAGTGATGCTAAACAAAAGGTTAAAAGTTTTTCTGCTTTCAACTTTAATATTAGGTTTAACTTTAACAGTAACCCATCCTTCTTTTGCAACAGACCCTATTCAAAAAAAGCAAGAGATAGAAAAACTTCAGCAGCAGATATCGGACGTAGATAAGCAGATTACATCAATCGAAGAAGAAATGGTTTCTTTGAGTGGAAGGCTTGAAGGGTTAAAGAAAGAAATTAATGTATCGCAAGAAAAATTGAAGAAAGTTCAGGAAGAAATTAAGCAAAGAGAAGATATTCTAAGAAAAAGGATTAAACAACTTTATTTACAGGATAGACAATATGGAATCATCATTTTACTTGACAGCGAAGGTTTCTGGGATTTTATAAACCGTATTAAATTCCTGACTTTTATTTCTAAAGCAGAAGCAAAGAACATTGATGAATTAAAAAATTTAAGAAGGAAAGAAAATGAGTTGCTACTTGTTTTGAACGACAGTAAGAAAAAAACCGAATCATACCTGGCTGTTTACGAACAGAAAAAACTCCAACTTAAATCGCTTAAAGAATCTTTACAAGATACATTGAAACGCGCAAAGCGTGAATACAGCATAATGCTGTCTCCAAAAGGTATCAGAAAGTATGCTTCTAGAGGTTATATAGTAAGGGGCGGAGGATACCGTCCTGACGAGTTGGTTCCAAAGAAGTTTGTCAGAGTAAGTCCTTACGATGAAGCATTTCTTACGAGCGAAAGGATGCCAGAAGAATACGAATCTTCAGGAAAGAGTTGGAGTTGTTATGCCAGTTGGTACGGAAACGAATTCCACGGAAGACGAACAGCAAGTGGAGAGATATTCAATCAATGGGACTTTACAGTGGCCCACAGGTCTCTTCCATTCGGGACTTTTGTACTTATTCGCAGAGGAGATAGAGCAATAGTTGCCAAAGTCACTGATAGAGGTCCATTTATACCAGGTAGAGAATTTGATCTTTCGCGTGCTTGCGCTGAAGCATTGGGATTCAGCGGAGTTGCCAAGATAGAGGTCGAAATAATATTTCCCAAGCGTTAGTAGTGTTAAAGCAAGGTTTGTTCAAAAGCAGTCAGCTGTTCCATTGTGCCTAGAAGAATCAGTTTTGAGCCTGGAAGAATCAGAGTGCTTGATTTAGGTGTTTTCTCAAGTCTTCCGTCAGGGTATTTAACAAGAACCACAATACAACCTGTTTTGTCTCTTATCTTCAATTCACCAATAGTTTTACCAGCCATTCTTGAAGAAGGCGGAACTTCATATTGTTCCATCTGAAACTCAATGTCTTCTTCAAAACTTACTATGTCTAAAAATTCTGAAAGTCTTGGATGAGTGAGCAGACTTGCAATTCTTTTCCCTCCTATTTCAGCTGGTGAAATCACTCTGTTCGCACCTGCACGATAAAGTTTACTTACTACTTCTGGTGTATTGGCTCTCGAAACTATGAAGATATCAGGTTCCATAGACCTTGCTGTTAAAGTAATAAAAACGTTGTCTGAATCATTTCCTACACAGGCTGCAACTCCCTTGGCACGCGATAATCCTGCTTGAAGTAGAACCCTTTCCTCTGTTGCATTTCCGTGGATTGCCAGCAAACCTTCTTCCTGTGCCGTTAGAACCTTTTCTTCATCTTCTTCGATAATGACAAAACTTTGATTCTGCCTCTTTAATTCCTTTGCAACTTCCTTGCCCACCCTGCCATAGCCACATAAAACATAATGGTTTTTAAGCCTATTCATTCTTTTAAGCATCCTCCTTTGCCGCATTCTTGTTTGAAGGAGACCTCCGAAAAAGTACTCGATGGCAGTTCCAAGGGTATAAAACAGAAGTCCTACGCCAAGAATGATCAGAGCCATAGTGATTATTCTTCCTTTGTGTGAGAGCGGATTCACCTCTCTAAAACCAACAGTAGATATGGTGATAACTGTCATATAGATAGCGTCCCAAAAATTGAAGCCTTCGAAATACATATAGGCAGATGTACCTGCAGCAATAAGTATGGCCAACATCGATATAGCGTAAATAATTCTTTTCATTACCGAGTATTGTTCATTCATAGAAGTCCTCTACTGCCCTATCGATGTCAAGGACGCCGATATATGGTAGGTTTCTGAACTTTTGTTCGAAGTCAAGACCGTATCCGACGACGAAAACATCAGGAACTTCGAATCCCTTGTAGGTTATTTCTATTGGCACCAACCTTCTCACGCTTTTGTCAAGAAGTGTGCAAACTCTAATGGATCGAGGGTTTCTCGCTTTTAAATTTCTAATGAGGTAACTGAGTGTAAGCCCAGTATCAATAATATCCTCAACTATTATGATGTCTCTACCCTCTATAGGTTGATCAAGGTCTTTGAGAAGTTTGACTGCACCTGAAGAACTTGGTTGAGGGCCATAACTTTCTATTGCCATAAAGTCCAGACTGAGCGGTATATTCAACTGTCGTGTGAGATCTGAAACAAAATAAAGACTTCCTTTGAGCACAGCGATGATAACAGGTTCTAAACCAGTGTAATCTTCGTTAATTCTTTCTGAAATTTCTGCGACTCGCAGTTGGATTTCTTCCTCTGTAAAGAGTACTTTCTTTACATATTTTTCTACCAGGGAGTTTAAGTCATCCAAGTTATTCTCCCCTTCCTTCTTTTGCGGGTGTCTTATGCTCGCCTGGTTTCAGTAAACTCTTATCTTTTTTTACCAGTCCATATTTAATTATGAGATTGCGGAAATCCTTCTGATAAAGAACAATTATTTTTATCTCAGGAAAGAGTTCCTTTAGTTTTCTGACCTTTCTATTTTTCTTTGTAACCAGCTTTTGGTTCATTGTTGTGAGTTCAATGTAAAGATCAAGTTCGGGAAGGTAGAAATCAGGGGTGAAGTAAGTTATTACCCTACCCTTCTTATCGAATTCAATCGGAAAGGTGTGGGGTTCATATTCCCACTTGATGCCATAGTAGTCAAGAATTTCTGCGCATACCCTTTCTGAAGGATGGGCAAAGTGAATCTTATTGATTTGGCTATTCTTGTCGCTGGATTTTAATGTATCCTTTTTTAAAGGCATTTATTAAATTTTAAACCATTCGCTTAAAATTTATAAAAACGCTGGGGTGCTTGTAATGGAAAAAACGGCAATTACATCTTGCTTTGTTCATTCGCTTGCCGGTGTTTTTTCTGTTTTATTTTTTCTGCTGGCTTCATCCTCTGGTGCAACGGCATTAATTGTTATGAAAAAGTTTAAAGAGGATGATCCAATATACAAGGCTGTAGAGGTTAGGCTTAAGTTTGGTGTCGCCTACATTATGATTGCTACTCTCTTGCTTCTGCTTGCGATTGTTCTTGGCGTTGGCAAATCAGGTGCTATGAACATAAAATTTCTTACAAGTTTTTTACTGCTTATTTACTCGACGTCGATTCCTTTTGTATCAAACCTAAAAAGTAAGAAAAACTATATTAGACTTTCTTATTTGCTTCTTTTTTCTGGACTGCTATCGATTTTGAACTTGCTTGTTGGAAATGTCTTCTTCACTTCTTTCCATAACTACCTTTAAATCTTCGGTAAATTTTTTGAAGTGCGTGCCTTCCCAGTAAGCCCTTAAGCAAACTGGGCATAACTTTATTTTTTTGCCTGTATAAAGGTAAACATAAGAAGGAATTATCTTGCTTGCTGAAATTTTTTTAACTTGAATAAGGGTTGAATTGCAGAGACTACATCTCCCAAAAAAACTGTATGTTTTAAACCCCAATTTTTTCAACTCGTTAATTAGAAAGCTAGTTTGAGAACGATAATCATTAAGTTCCTTAGGAATGAGAATCGATAATACGGACTTTGCTGCCTTCGTGCGAACTGCATCGGTATCTTTTGTAACGACGATTCGCTTTTCAGTTAATGCCCTCTTAAAAAGTTCTCTGTCTGAACCTCTGTGGTAAGCAGCATCGATTCCCAGTAGGCGAAGTTTCTTTGCAAGCCTACCAAGCATAGCGTCAACAATTAGCCTTGGGGGTTCTTCTGTTCTCATTGTTTGTTAAGCAGATTTAGAAAAGTTCAGGAAATTTTTCCTTCAGACTTTTTTGTATGAGGAGTTTGTGAAAAGAGGTAGCCAGATTTATAAGTGTATCCATAACCTGTTTTGCGTTGTCTATACTTTCCTCAGTTTTTTGCCTGACAATTGGAAAGAGAATCTGTTCAAAAGACAGAGCTTCTTTTGAGACCAGGTTTTCTATTACTCTCAGGTGCCTCGGTTCAATCCCGAACTGTCTAAACTTGACTGCAAGATCGATAATTTCTACATCATCTGAGTTGAAAAACTTTCCTTCTTGTGTGTGATATCCCTGAATAAGTCCAAACTTTTCAAGTTCATCAAGGAAATCATAGTTAACGTTAAACATTCTCATTACTTCATCGTATTTAAGTGATTTTTGAGAATTTAGAGAAGACGAACCAGGAATTTTAGGTAGGGTTCCCTTTGAAATTTTCTCTTTAATAACCTTAAGGGGCATAAAGTAATCTCTTTGAAGGATGAGCACTTTTCTAAGAAGTTCGATATCCTCATCGGTAAAAACACGATAACCAGATTCTTTTCTTTTGGGACTGATTACACCTTTAGATTCAAGAAAACGTATTTTGGAAACGCTTAGATCTGGAAATTCGTTCTTTAGCATCTCGACTACCTTACTTATTGAGTAAGTTCTATCACTCACTTTCCTTCACCTCTCCGACCTTAAAGAGAAGCCTGAATCTACCGAACTGTATAATGTCTCCGTCTCTTAATTTCTGAGGTCCATCGATTATCTTTCCGTTTATGAAAGTACCATTTAGGCTTCCAAGGTCACTTATGATTACTTCAGATCCTTTAACCGTGATTTCAGCATGGTTTCTTGAAACTGTAAGGTCATTTAAAAATATTTCACTGTTTTCATTCCTACCAACCCTATATGTTCCATTCTCAAGTTCGAAAGTTTCCTTGATATTTTCAGGAAAGATAACAGTTAAAGTCTTCTTCTTTGGGAGAACATTAATAAAAATCTGTCCTTTGACTATTTCAGATTCCTCCGGCCCGAAGGCAACAGTTTGCTCCTTTATATCAAAGCCACAACCCTTGCAATTCTTTGCTGTTTCATCATTTTCAGTGCCACATTTCGGGCATCTGATAGTCATAGCCTCTCCCTAATCGAAGACATTCAGATCTTTTTCAAATGTTTTTTGTATTTCCTTTTCAAGGGTTTCTATTAGTTCCTTGTTTGCCAGCAAATCTGTAATTCTCTCTTCTGGAATTCTATTTGTGACATAGGGGTCTTTGAGTATTTCCTGGAGTTTTCTTCCATTTTTGAGCTCTCGGATGATATATTGAACAACTCTTTCTTCGAGCACATCCACTGCCATCTCTTCAAAAAACTTCATGATGATTTCGCTGAGTCTTTTTTCTGCCACCCTAAACCCTCCTTTAAAAGCCTTTTTCAGAGAGTAACTTTGTTAACGTACGAGCAAACTCTTCGTCACTTGCTCCTTCTTGCATAGTCTGTTTTAGGCTAAGCCAGTTTTTTAACAGATCAATTTTTCCCTGGACAAGCCTTCTCTTAAAACTTACCAGAGCCTCCTCTTCCCTAAGTTGGTTATAGTAGTTTTCAATTTCTTCAAAATTGAGGGATTTAACATCAACTGTCAGGTCAGGATTTCTTTCGTCTTCTACCAATAGTTCTTTTGGTAAATTCAAGATTGGATTGAGAAGGGATTTTACAAGGTTTTCAAGAACCTCTTTTCTTACCTTCCTCTTCTGATTCTTTAGCCTTAAAAGGATTTCTTTTCTGGTTTCATCTATCTTTAAGTGTAGTTCGCGTCTCTTTTTGGATAACCTTTTTTCTTCCTCATAAAGGAATTCAAGTGAGTTTTCGATTTCTTTCTGAGAAAGATTCTCAAGAGAAAGAAGAGCCTTTTCAATTTTTGCAAAACTATTGTTGGACATTTTAATCACCAGAATTAATCTTAACTTTAAAGTTTCAGTTTAACAATATTTTAATTAAATAGAAAATATATGTTCCAGTTTCTTGATTTCTGCTTCTTCTTCAGGTGCGATTGTTGTCCTTTCAATTTCAAAACCAAACATTTGAAGAGAACGAAGAAAAGCGTCTACAATGGCCTTATCATTCGTTTTTTCTTTCAGAGTATCTTCAAGGAAGAAAGTTTGGCTTTTAAATATCTGTGCGGCTTCATATCCGAAAATATCTTTAAAAAGAACCTCATCAAATCGTAGGTAGATGCTTCCGTGGATTAGAAAGGCATTTCTTAACCAGAGGAGAGCGTTTCCAAATGCTTTCTTACCGTTCACTGAAACGTCAGACCTGTGAATTTCGAGGAAGCAAATGTTTTTGAGGGTCGTATTAAGATCCTTCTTGGAGATTTTTGAATCGGATGTTTTTATTCCAAACTGCATTAGAAAGTTATCAAAAATAGGCATAAGGCTGTTGTAGGTTTCTCTTATTTTTCGTGGCTTAAAACCATATTCCACTGATAATATAAGAGAGTAAGTTTTTTCAAAAGGGCCATGTAATACGGCTCTTCCACCTGTTGGTCTTCTTACAACATCGAATCCACATCTTTTTGAAGAAAAAACAATTTCGTCATCTGATTTTTGAAACTTGCCTAATGAAAGACATGGTTTCTTAAATGAATAGACAGTAAAAATACCAGGAAGTTCAGGATTTTCATCAAGTTGCTTAAGAAAGTAAAAGTCGCGGGCCATATTAAAAGGCCCTGACCTTTCTGGTTCAAGCAGAAATCTTAATCTGCCAGCCATTTTAACTTTGGATTTCGAGAAGCCTGGGCTTCGTTCACTCGCTTGATGGGTGTTTTTACAGGTGTGTTTATGATGGAATCCCTGTTTTCTAAGGCTTGTTTTACTATGTCCTGAATAACCTCTGCGAATTTATCGAGTGATTCCTTGCTTTCTGTTTCAGTGGGCTCTATCATTAGCGCTTCTTCAACAATTAAAGGAAAATACATTGTTGGGGCATGAAGTCCTCTATCAAGAAGGGCTTTTGCAATGTCGAGGGCTCTAACGCCTGTTTCTTTCTTTAAAGGAAGTGCCGAAACAACGAATTCATGCATAGGTGTCAGGTTTGATGCGTTCTTGAAATAAGGATTCTCTATCTTCTTCTTAAGATAATTTGCATTAAGAATGGCAGTTTTTGAAGATTTTACCAATCCCTTTTCGCCAAGCATTAGGATGTAGGTAAAGGCTTTTATCATCACTGAGAAGTTTCCATAAAATAGTTTTATCATTCCGCAGGTATTTTTTACATCGTAATCTAAGAAGTAATGACCGTTTTTCTCTGAAACCACAGGAACTGGAAGAAAATCTTTCAGGTATTCTTTAACTAAAACAGGACCGCTTCCTGGTCCTCCCCCACCATGTGGTGAGGAGAATGTTTTATGAAGATTTAACTGTATGATATCAAAACCTATATCGCCAGGTCTTGATATTCCTATGAGAGCATTTAAGTTAGCACCATCTGTATAAGCAATTGAACCATTTTCATGAAGAGCCTCTATTATCTCCACTATTTCTGGTTCAAAAATACCAAGCGTATTTGGGTTTGTGACCATAAGTGCTGCTACGTCTTTATCAAGATGATCTTTAACTTCTTTAAGGGTTATGTATCCGTCTTCATTGCTCTTTATCTGGATTGGTTCGAAGCCAGCCATCATTACCGAAGCTGGATTGGTGCCGTGGGCAGAATCAGGTATAAGTACCTTGGTTCTTTTTTCATTTTTATGTTTAAAATAGGTGCGCATTATAAGGAGTCCGGTAAGTTCTCCGTGTGCACCTGCAGCAGGAGCGAGGCTAACAGCATCCATTCCTGTTATCTCTTTAAGCATTTCACCGAGGTCAAACATAAGTTTGAGAGCGCCCTGAGATAGTTCTTGAGGTGTTAGTGGATGCAGATTGGTAAATCCAGACAACTTGGCAACTCTTTCATTGACTCTAGGATTGTATTTCATTGTACAGGAACCAAGAGGATAAATACCATCATCGATGGCGTAGTTGCGCCTGGCGAGACTGTGATAGTGTCTTACAATTTCAAACTCAGACACTTCAGGCAGCCTCGGTTTAGTTTTCCTTATTAGATTTTCAGGAATCAGTTCTGAAATTTCCTTTTCTGGAACATCTATCTCAGGAAGGTTGTAAGCTTTTTTTCCCGGCTTTGAATAGTCAAAAATTATAGGAGTTCTCATCTATCCACCTCTTCTATAATCTTAGCCAGAAGATCGATATCCTCCCTAGTATTTTTTTCAGTTACAGAGACCATAAGTAGGTTGCTGTCTGCATCCTTCAGGATATGTTTGAGGGGAATTCCTGGAATCACACCTTTCTCGATTGAATCAGTGACCACTTTTTCTGCATCGTTTTTTAAAGCAACAACAAAATCCTTGAAAAATGGACCTCTGAAGGGGATGCTTCGCAGATTTCCGAGAAGGTTTGAAGCATAATCTGTTTTTAAAAGGATGGTCTTTGCCAGTTCTTTAAGACCTTCAGGACCATACCATGAAGCATAAACAGTTGCTGCAAGAGCGCAAAGCGCTTCATTGGTGCAGATGTTTGATGTCGCCCTTTCTCTTCTTATATGCTGTTCTCTTGTTTGAAGGGTCATTACAAATGCCCTGTTGCCGTCAGCGTCAACAGTCTCTCCAACGATTCTGCCTGGCATTTGCCTGAGGTGCTCTTTCTTGGTTGCAAAGTATCCAAGCAAAGGACCGCCGAAGTTAAGTGGATTTCCAAATGATTGGGCTTCACCAACACATATGTCAGCACCAATGGTTCCTGGGGGCTCTAAGATGGAAAGAAGATGGGGGTCGTGGACAACAATTGTAAGAATGCCACTTTCTTTTGCCTTACGTATGATGTCGGTGTAATCGTGGATTGTCCCAAAAAAAGTTGGCTGCTGGATTACAAGAGCAAAGAAATCAGAAGAATCTGGTAATTCGTCAAGCATGGGAATTCCGTTTATGTGTTTTTTGGCTATTAATTCAATGCCATGTGGTTCGGTGTATGACTTTGTAACCTCGATATATAAAGGATGGACAGGTTCTAAAATAAGGACCTTGCCTGGAAATGAAGATTTTGAAAGCCTTCGTGCCATTAAAACAGCTTCTGCCAGTGCTGTTGCTCCATCATACATAGAGGCATTTGCAACATCCATACCTGTAAGTTCGGCGATAATGGTTTGAAATTCAAAGATGGCGGCAAGGGTCCCCTGAGAGGCTTCTGCCTGATACGGAGTGTAAGATGTAAAGAATTCAGGTCTAGAAGTTACTGCTTCAACAACTGATGGAATAAAGTGGTCATAGACTCCTGCTCCTAAGAATGATTTCAAACCTTTTTCTGGTGAATTTAGCCTTGATAGTTTCTCAAGTTCCTTTACCACCTCGAGCTCAGACTTTGGTTTTCCCAAGTTTAGATGTCCGTAAAAGCGAGCCTTTTCTGGTATGGTTTTTGAGATCAGTTCATCGAGATTATCGACTCCGATTACTTTTAACATTTCTAAGATGTCTCTATCGTTATGAGAAACGAAGTCCACCTATCCTTCCTCCACAAAAGACCTATAGGCATTCGCATCCATCAGTTCTTCAAGTTCAGATGGGTTGGTTAATTCAATCTTTACTAACCAACCTTCCTCATAAGGATCTCGGTTAATTATTTCTGGATTATCTATTGCATTTTTGTTGACTTCGACTATTCTTCCGGATACTGGAGCGTATATTTGAGAGACTGCTTTAACAGATTCTATTTCAGCAATTTCATCCCCTTTTTGTATTTCCTTTTCAACTTCAGGTTCTGAGATATAAACTATGTCACCAAGTGAATCCTGAGCATGATAAGAGATTCCCACAATGACTGTTTTTTCATCAACCTGCTTAACCCATTCATGTTGTTCATAATAAAGTCTATCGTTTGGATACTTTTGCAAATTCATCATCCTCCTTTTTTCCACAGTTTTAGGAATGGCTTCTCTACAGCCAGAGCACTAAGATTCTTGTCTCGAACCTCAACATAAACCTGCGAGCCAGGAACTGCGTAGTTTTTGTTTACAAAAGCCATAAAAATTGGTTTTTCAAGTAACGGAGAATATGTTCCAGATGTGACTTCCCCAATTATTTCTCCACTTGAATTAAAAACTTTATGAGATGTTCTTGGAATGGGTCCCTCAGAACTGAGAACAAAATATCCAATGGTATTTTCATATCCCTCGTTTAACTGTTTTGAAATTGCATTCTTACCAATAAAATCTGAAGGTTTCTTTAACTTAACAACCCATTTTAGGTCGCTTTCAAGGGGTGTCCTGTCCTCCTTAAGTTCATTTCCGTATAGAGGCAGAGATGCCTCGATTCTTAATGAATCTCGAGCGCCTATACCACATGGCAAGCAGAAAAACTCTGATCCAACTGAATAAAGGGTATCCAGAAACTCAGCTGTCTTATCAGCAGGTAAGAAGATTTCAAAAGTTACTTCCTCGCCAGTATATCCGGTTGCACTTACGATAATCTCGTAGTCTCGATAAACCCCTTTCTTAAAATGGAAGGAACTGTTTGGTATATTGCTAGTTGGAATAATTCTTGAGAGAATATCTCTCGACTTCTTACCAGCAATTGCAATAAGACCAAACTCCTCGGATTTATCTATGACTTTAACAATTCCCTTTTCGTGTGACTTGAGCCAGTTGTAATCCTTTTCTAAGTTGGCAGCATTGACAACTATGAGGAATTCATCGACTGAGATCATATAAACGATAATGTCATCGATAACTCCTCCATTTTCGTTTAGAAACATTGAGTACTGTGCTTTATTTGGGTTTAGATTAAAAACGTCGTTACATGTCATCGTGTTTAGCCAGCCTGCTGCATCAATTCCCTTCACAAGTATCTGGCCCATATGAGAAATATCAAAAAATCCAGATCTTTCTCTTACTGCAAGGTGTTCTTCTATGATGCCAGAGTATGCAAGAGGCATATAATAACCAGCAAAGGGTACCATCTTTGCCTTTTTTGAAATGTGCCATTTTTCTGCTGGAAGTCTCTTGGTCATAACTTTTAAATTTTATTCATTAAACAAGTTCAATCCAAATAATTTATGGCTTAATTTCCACGGCATCTGCTGTGGAAACACCAATCAATCTACCTTTGTAATAAATCTTCAAAAATCCGTAGAGGTTGGAGCCGTTCGTTTTTCTTGTTGGAATGAATCTATAAGATAATGATTCTCTATCACCAAAAGGCAAATAAATGCTCAAATTTGCATAAGGAATTATACTGAATGTTCTTTTCTTAATTCGTATTTTTTCAATTCTTTTTCCTTTTTTAAGAACTTTTGTTTTCACAAGAGAGCGAAAACCATAATCGAGAAGTTTCAATGTATCATCATAGCAATCTTTTGCAGAAGGGGCGTTCAAAACGATACAGATCAATTTTTTTCCATCCTTCTCAGCAAAGGTGGCAAGACAGTGACCTGATTTTCTGGTGTACCCAGTCTTTATACCCTTGACGAAGGGGTATTTAGAAATCAGTTTGTTGTGATTATATGCTTTAAAGGTTTTATCTTTGTTCAGCCACCTTATAAGCATTTCTCTTGTTGAAACAACATCTCTGAAAGTCGGATAAGCAAGAGCTTCACGAGCAATCAATGCCATATCATAAGCGGTTGAATAGTGACCGCTTTCATCTAACCCGTGGGGATTCATAAACGAAGTATTCCTGGCACCTATCTCAAGTGCTTTATTATTCATTAGAGCAGTGAATATCTCCTTTCTTCCAGAAACACTTTCAGCTATGGCAAGGGCTGCATCATTAGCAGATTTAAGCATAAGAGCAAAGATAAGTTCCCTTAAATAAAGCTTTTCACCCGGTTCAAGATAGATCTCAGATTCTCCTGCATCAACAGAACTTTTCGTTGCAACAACAGTGGTTTCCAATTTCTTTACCTCAGAAATTGTCAAGAGTGCCGTCATAATTTTTGTTAATGAAGCTATGGGGCGACTCTCGTTTTCGCCCTTTGCAGCAAGTACAGTTCCTGAAGAAAAGTCCATTAAAACATAATTTGTCGATTTAACTGAAGGTTTCTCTGAAAATATCTTCTTATTGCTAGCATTTATAGGGGTTTTAATTGCAAAAAACAAAATCAGCAAAAGAAGGAACTTAATCCAAACTGACTTCCTTAATCTTTCTAAGATATTTGATAGTTCTATCCCTGCTGAACTGTGGCTTTTCCTCCTTAACAATTCTCAAACCTCCATCGATGTAAGTTAGCAGAAGTGGTTCCATTTTTGATAAGCACTCTGGACAGGTTGGAATTTCACTTTCTTCAGGCAATACTCTATGCTTCAAACAATCCTTGCATTCATATACCTGTTTACGCCCACTTTTCTTGCCTCTTTTGGCTATTGGTTTTCCTTCTTTTTCAACGATATCGAAAGAAAAATCAATCACTCTTGCGTTGGAAATGGCAGTTCCAATTCCAAAGGCATCTACGATTTCATAGAGCTCCTTTACAGTATTCTCATCAATCCCTCCACTTATAAATATCTTTACATTCGAATATCCCCTTAGATTAAGTTCCCATCTTACCTCTTCAATTATTTTTCGAAAGTTACCTCTTCTCGATCCAGGTGTATCCAATCTAACAGCATAGAGTCTTTCTCCAAGCGCTTCTGCTGCCGTCAAAGCACCAAATTTTTCGTCCTCAAATGTGTCAATGAGCGCAACCCTGGGGATATCCTCATCAATGAATCGATCATAATTTATATATGCTTCCTTTGGATCTCCGATTGCAATGATGTAGGCATGAGCCATTGTTCCAACTGGTTTTAAGCCAAGAATTTCTGCAGCTGCGATTGTGGCAACGCCATCGCATCCACCAATATATGCTGCTCTTTCAACAGCAGGGGCGATAGAAGGATGGGTCCTTCTTGCTCCAAAACTGTATACAGGTTTATCGAGACAGTTTAATTTCATCCTTGCAGACTTGGTGGCAATTCCAGATGAAAAACAGAGAAAACCCAAGAAAGCAGTTTCAAAAATTCCAAAATCATTGTATGCACCTTCGATGGAAAGCACAGGCTCACCAGGATAGAATAGACTTCCTTCAGGCATTGCTTTAACTGTAACAGGAAGCCCTTCAAGCAACCTGAGTACTTCTTCAAGTCCACAGAAGATGCCAAAACTTCCATTTTCAGGAATTCCTGACGCAGTCACCTCTCCATAAACCAAGGGGTTAAGACCAAGACTTTCCATAATTTTTTTACCTCTAAGGAAGTAGACATCAGCAACCAAACCCTTCCTTATGTCATCTTCATCAGCGTAAAAGAAGGGATTCCCTTTCATTTGAACGACACACCTTCACTATCTATGTAGAGTTTTACAACCCCCTGCCTTGGGATAGCAGTTACTTCCCTTTCGTTATGAAAGATGGCAACTCCTTTTGGAAAACCAATGATAGCGGTAAGAGTCGTAGAAGAAGTCGTTTCGAAGTACTGACCTTGATTCAATGTTTTTGAGATTAAACTTTTCCCTGTTGTTTTTTCTCTTATATCAATCCAGCATTTGTCTTCAGTTACCTCTATCTTGAAGGAAAAAACTTCAGATTTCTTGACTCCCTTACCTGTGGATGGAGTCTTTGATGTTGTTTCTGTAGTCTCTCTTGTAACAGTAGTTTCTTTTGTTATATCAACAGGTGCCTGAGGGAGTTCAGGCTTAGGTTTTTGTTCAGGGAGAGCTAACTTTATCGCAGCAAAAACAATTCCTGCTCCTATTAAAATGGCAATGATGCGAAAAATCGTGCTTGAAAACTTGAATTCCTTTGCTGGTCCTTCATAATGTTCGGGTTTTCCGTAAATGGTTTCGTATTCTCTTAATAATTCGTTTGCATCCAATCCCAAGAATTCAGCGTAGGTTCTTAGGAAAGCGCGACGATAAGCTTCACCAGGAATAACGTCGAAGTTATTGTTTTCCATTGCTTCCAGGTAAGAACTACGAATTCTAAGTTCCGTTTGAACCTCTTTTAGAGATAGACCCTTTTTGTGTCTTGCTTCTTTAAGTCTTTCGCCTAATTTCATTCCTGAGCCCTTCTCTTTCTTGCTTCCCACTCTTCTCTTGTAATGAGAATTTCTCTTGGTTTTGAACCTTCCTGACTTCCTACAATTCCACTCGCTTCAAGCATATCCATTATTCTTGCAGCTCTTGCATATCCAATTTTTAACTTTCTTTGAAGGAAAGAAGTTGATGCCTGTCCGTATGTTAATATGGTTTCAACTGCTTCATCGTAAAGTTCGTCGTCGACTTCAGAATCTTTCGCTTTATCTAATTTTACGCTAAAGACCTCTTCCTTATAATCTGGCTTTGCTTGCGATTTCACGAAATTGGTTACCTTCTCTATTTCTTCCTCTGAAACATAGGGTGCCTGAAGCCGCACTGGATGAAGGAGCGATTGAGCAAGGAATAACATATCACCTTGACCAATAAGTTTTTCAGCACCAACAGCATCAAGAATTACTCTTGAATCAATCTGTGACCTGACCGAGAAGGCTATTCGAGTGGTGATATTTGATTTTATTAGACCTGTGATGATATCTGCTGATGGTCTTTGGGTGGCAACAATAAGATGAATCCCCACAGCACGAGCCATCTGAGCAAGCCTTACAATGGATTCTTCAACCTCTCTTGAGCAGACAAGCATCAGGTCAGCAAGTTCATCTATTATGACGATGATATAGGGGAGTTTTTCAGCACCTTCTTTTGCCGCTTTGCGATTGTAAGATTCGATGTCTCTTGCAACCATCGATGATAGTGCCTGATAACGCCTTTCCATCTCTTGAACCATATATGCGAGCGCTGAAGCAGCCTTATTTGGATCGACAACTACAGGAGCAAGAAGATGAGGTATATCTTTATATGGAGAGAACTCGACTCTCTTAGGGTCAATAAGAAGCAACTTAACATCATCAGGATGTGCTTTAAAAAGTATCGTAAGTATGATGCTGTTGAGGCAAACTGACTTGCCTGAACCGGTTGCACCGGCAATCAGCATATGTGGCATTTTTCGAAGGCTATAATAGTATGGAATACCTGAAGAACTCTTGCCAACAGCAATAAGAAGTGGATCTTTTGAAGATTTCCACTCGTCAGTGTCTAGTAGTTCCCTTAGTGTCACGAGCTCTCTTAATTTATTTGGAACCTCAATACCTATTGCAGATTTCCCGGGTAAAGGAGTGATTATTCGAACATTTGGAGTTGCCAATGCTATGGAGATATCGTCTTGAAGAGAGGTTAATTTTCTTACAGGAGTACCAGGTTCCAATTGAACTTCAAATGTTGTTACTGTTGGACCTTCCTGCGTACCAACAACTCTGGCTGGAATGTTAAATTCTTCGAGTGTCGTTTCGATAACACGCTTGAAGTCACCAACTGTTTCTGCGAGTTGACCTGATTTTTTGTTCAGGAGTGAAAGCGGAGGAAATTCGTATCCAGAAGAAGTCTTTCCAGTTCTTTCAATTTTCTCTGATACCTGTTCTTCGCTCTCGTGAATCTCATTATCTGATTCCTGAACGAATTCTATTGGTTGTGTGACTTCTGGTCTTTCTATCTTAATGGTTCTATCTCTTTTTCTTGAAAAGGAATCAAGCAATGGTGCTTTCTGCGTTTTTGTTGGTTCTCTGCTAGTTTCAGATGTTTTCCTTAGTCCTTCAATAAGTTCAGAAACAGGTTTATTGAGAATAATGACGATGCTAACGATGAATGAAGTGAAGATGATCAGGTAGGCTCCGTTTTCTCCGAAGAGTGTAACAAGTGGATAAGCAAGAAGAGATCCTGTGATTCCTCCAGCTTCTCTTGCCTTTTCTATTTTGAAAAATTCTCCGTTAATTTTTATAAGAGATATCAAAGCAAGAAAGGAAACAAAGGAAATTGAAAGTCCGTAAGTAAGCAGGCGCAATCCAGTATTGCTTGAAATCAAAATTGATAGCGCATAAAAGAAGAAAATTGCAGGAAGGAAGTAAGAGCCAATTCCAAAAAGATATCGCAGTCCAGAAGAAACTATTTTGCCAGCGATACCTGCAGCCTCTGGTTTTAGCAGAGCAAGCAAAATAAAGATAGAAAAAGCAGTTAAAGACAGAGCTACGATATCCCGGTAAACATTTATTTCAGAAGTTTTCTTTTTGTTGTTTTTCTTTGATTTAATTTTCTTACCTGCCATGCAATTGTGATTTTACCTGAAAAAGAGGTAGGTGGTTGCGACTAAAAAGCAGTAGATTGCAAAAGGATAGAAACTGTATTTCTTAATGACAGCATATAGAATTTTCAATGCTAAAAGGCTAAAAAGCAGAGAGCTGAAGAATCCAACAAGGATTGGCAATTGCAATAAATTGGAAAAGCCAGTTCTTAAAGTGTCCAGCAGAAGCGCGCCAAGTATCGCAGGAATAACAAGAAGAAAGGAAAACCTTGCAGATGCTTCTCGTGAGTGACCTGTAATCATTCCAGCTGATATGGTTGATCCAGACCTTGAAATACCAGGAATGATTGCCAGTGCTTGAAATGCTCCAACAATCAAGGAGTCGAAAAGAGTAAATTTCTCCTTTCTCTGCTTTTTAAACCTTGATGTAAGTTCGGCAGTAACCAGTAGAAAGGTTGTCGCATAAAGCATGCTGGCTGCCAGTTCTTCTTGTTGAAACACTTTTTCTATTTGATTTTCAAAAGCAAATGCTACCAATGCTGCTGGAACAGAGGCTAAAAGAATTTTAAAAAGGAGTGTTTCAAAAAATCTTACCTGGTAAACTTCCTTTATAACATTAGCTATGTCTCTTCTAAAAAATACCAGTATGGCAATAAGGCTTGCAAAATGAACAGCGATATCGAATGTCAACGAGTTTTTGGCTTTAAAAATACTTGAAAGTATCACAAGATGACCACTGCTTGAAACGGGCAAAAACTCTGTCAATCCTTGTATTGCTCCTAATAAAAAAGCATCGATCGTAGTCAATTCTTACACCTCAAAAACAAATGGAATTACCATAGGTCTTTTTCTCGTTTTATCAAAGATAAAACCAGAAACACTGTCATTTATTCTTTTTCTCAGCAACGCTAGATCCACTATTTCTTCTTCGCTAATTATCTGATTGATTTTCTTTGTAAGACGTTCTTTTGCATCTTCGAGCAGGTCTTCGTTTAAAACCAGACCCCGCGAGATAATATCTGGACCATAAACGATTCTCCTTGTGAACTCGTCTATTGCGACCACCACAAAAACTATTCCACCTTTGGAGAGATTTTCTCTATCTCTGAGTATGGCCTGACCGATATCTCCTATTCTCAGACCATCAACATACATTACGCCAGCTTCGACTTTTTTTCCTATGCTTACGCCATCCCTGGATAGAACAAAGGAGTTTCCATTTTCCAGCGTTAGGATGTTTTCTTTTTTTACTCCAGCTTCCTCTGCAAGCTTTGCATGTCGGATTAAGTGTCGGAATTCCCCATGAACTGGAACGAAGTATTCAGGTTTGACCATATTAATCATAAGCTTAAGTTCTTCTTGCGAAGCGTGCCCTGACACGTGGACGCCATATTCCTTTGGATAAATAACTTCAGCTCCAAGTTTAAGCAAGGAATTGATGATGCTTGAGACTCTTCTTTCGTTGCCAGGTATTGGAGATGCTGCAATTATTACAGTATCACCTTCTTCTATCTGAATATGGCGGTGTTCACGTGAGGCAATAAGCGCAAGCGCAGAAAGTGGTTCTCCTTGTGAGCCTGTGCATAGGATGCAAATTTGATGGGATGGAAAACTGGAAATCTGGTTAATATCAATAAGTTGTCTCTCATCAATTTTTAGGTGTCCAGTCTCTAAAGCAACCTGCATTGATTGGCGCATCGATCTGCCAGATACTGCAACAAGGCGGCCAGTGTTTTTGGCTGCATCAAAAATGTTCTGGATGCGATGAATATGAGATGCAAATGAGGCAACTATAACTTTGCCTTTGGCTCGCACAAAGATTTCCTTCAACCTTTCAGCAACAACTCTTTCTGGAGGGGTTATCCCTGATTCATCGGCGTTTGTAGAATCTGATAATAAAACTTTAACGCCTTTCTTTGAGAGATCGGCAAATCTTTCATAGTGAACTCTCAATCCAGGTAGTGGTGATGTATCAAACTTAAAGTCACCTGTGTGAAGTATGATTCCATAGGGAGTGTGAATTGCAATAGCGAATCCATCAGGTATACTATGGATCTGGGGTATGAACTCAAACTTTAAATCCTGAAACTTAACTTTGCTCCTACTGTTCACCTCTCTTAACTCAGCCTTAATTCTATGCTCTTCAAGCTTGGCTTTAAGTAATCCAAGTGTTAGTTTGCTTCCATATACCGGGGCTTTAACCTCTCTCAGTATGTAGGGAACGGCACCTATATGGTCTTCGTGACCATGTGTAAGGAAAATAGCAGCTAACTTATCCTTTTTCTTGAATAAGTAGCTTAGATCAGGAAGGATGAGATCTATTCCAGGCGTTTCATCGGTGGGAAACATAAGTCCTGCATCGATGACAAAGAGTTGCGTATCCGTTTCCACAACAAGCATATTCTTACCGATTTCACCAAGTCCACCTAAAAAAATAAATTCGATGTTTTCAGTTTTTTTAATGCCCCTTTTTGACTGGGTTGATTTACTCCTGGTTCTTGCTTTTTCTGTTTTTGTAATTACTTTCATCGTCCCCAATCCTAAATATCGAGCATCGATTCTAAACCGTATGTCAGGCCACGACGCTCAACAACCTGCCTGATTGCAAGTAAAACACCAGGCATAAAAGAACTTCTATCAGTGCTATCATGGCGAATTGTTAGGGTTTGTCCGAGACCTCCGAAAATAACTTCCTGATGAGCCACAAATCCCGGCAAACGAACAGAATGAACCCTTATACCTCCTATATCGGCTCCCCTGCTGCCTTCAAAAAGTTCTTTAGATTCTCTTGGAGAATGGCTTTCTTCAACCGGTCTCAGTTCAGAGAGTAGTTTGGCAGTGGTAATCGCAGTACCAGAAGGTGCATCCACCTTCTGGTCGTGATGAAGTTCAATTATTTCAACATTTGGGAAATACCTTATGGCAATCTTAGCAAAATGGATCATAAGTATGGCTCCAATGGCAAAATTTGGGCAGATGGCTGCGTTTTTACCAGTTAGAGCAGTCTTGTTCCTGATTGCTTCAATCTGGTCGTCAGTAAGGCCAGTTGTTCCAATAACTGCGTGAGCTTTTTCAAGAATTTTAAGTGTATTTTCATAGACAGAATGCGGAGAAGTAAAATCAACCACCACATCAGGCTTTTTTTCATCAAGCATCTTTTCTAAGTCTTTATCTATAAGAACCCCTATGGCGCCTATTCCGGCCACTTCACCTGCATCTTTTCCAACGTTTTTAATATCGCAGGCACCAACCAATATCAGGTCTGTTTGCGAGGAAACTGCTTTTACGACTTCCCTGCCCATCTTTCCAGATGCGCCATTTACAGCAACTCTTATCAAAAACACCACCCCCAGGCACTCAACCAATAACTTTTATGAGTTTTTCAGAATCAAATTTACCAATTGCTGCCACTTTAGGAGTTGATGTGAAGTATTTAGATGCCAGCCTCTGTAAATCATCAGCAGTGACAGCATCGATTCTTTTTATCATTTCGCTTATCGTCAGAACCTCTTCTTTAGAAAGAAGAAGTTTGCCAAGCAGTGTCATTCGTGCGCGCATACTCTCTGATGCAAGAACCATACTACTTTTTGCATGCTCCTTCGCTTTTTTCAGTTCTTCTTCAGATACCTTTTCATCGACAAGTTTTCTGAATTCTTCGAGTGTTATTTTTGCAACATCGTAGACCTTTTTGTGTGATGTTCCAGAATAAGCACAGATGTAACCTGTATCCCTGTAGTAGGTAGCATAGGAATATGTTGAATAAGAAAGACCTCTTTTTTCCCTGATTTCTTTGAATAATCTTGAACTCATCATTCCACCCAGTATTGAATCAAGAACTGACATAGTAAAGCGATCTTCGCTCTTGGCACCAAAAATTCTGAATCCAATACAGATATGAGTTTGTGCGGTATCTTTTTCAACAAGATAATGATTTTTTTCGTCTTTAAAAATCTGCTTTCTAATTTTTGTTACTTCTTTTCTGCTTCCATCCAATACAGAAAGTTTTTCAAGAATAAGATCAGCTTCGACACTACCAGCAGCTGTGATATAAAAACGATTATCCCTGTAATACTTTTTATAAAAGTCAACAATGTTATCGCGGCTTATTCTTGAAACAGTTTCACGGCTACCAATAATTGGTTTTCCAAGTGAACTACCGTGAAAGACCACTTCTGAAAAGTAGTCATGAACCTGCTCGTCAGGGCTATCTTCATACATTGCGATTTCTTGCAGGATAACATTTCTTTCAGATTCCACATCCTTTTTTCTGAAAGCCGGTTCTTTCAGCATCTCAGCAAGAAGAGATAAAGCTTTATCAGCGTTTGAAGCAAGAAGATGAAGATAGTAGCAGGTCATTTCCTTACCAGTGAATGCGTTTACCTTTGCTCCTAACGAATCGAATATTTCTGAAATCTTCTGTGCGTTGTATTTTCTGGTTCCTTTGAAAATCAAGTGTTCAATGAAATGTGATATTCCTCTTATTTTTTCAGGTTCATATCGAGATCCAACTGGAAACCAGACTCCAACTGAAACAGATTGAAATCCGGGAACCTTCTCGTATGCAAATGTAAACTTGTCAGTTTCAATCAGGTTTATGGTTTCGCCTTCGCTGGAGCCAATTGTTCTAACCTTTGGTTTGGCCACGCTTTCTCATCGCCTCCGTATATTCAACTGTTGCCAGATTTATTCTTCCAAGTGCATCAATCTCAGTTACTTCAACAAGAACCCTGTCTCCAACCTTAAAAACATCTTCAACATTTTCAATTCTTCTTGGTGCTATTTTCGAGATATGAATCAATCCTTCCTTTCCAGGAGAGATTTCGACGAAAGCACCAAATGAGGCAATTCTTGTTACTCTTCCTACATACTGCTCTCCGACTTTAACATCCTTGGTTATGTTTTCAATGATTTCTTTCGCTTTTTCTCCTCCAAGTTCGTCCTTGGCAAAGATGTAGACTGTACCATCCTGTTGAATATCGATTTGAACACCGGTTTCGTCAATAATGCTGTGGATGGTCTTTCCTCCAGGTCCAATGATGTCACGGATCTTTGAAGAATCGACTTTAAGAGTGATAACTCGAGGTGCAAATGGTGAGAGTTCTTTTCTTGGCTCTGGAATTACTTCAAGCATTTTTGAGAGAATGAAAAGACGCGCCTTTCTTGCTCTTTCAAGTGCGTCTTTGAGGACCTCCATTTTTAAACCACCAATTTTATTGTCAAGCTGGAGCGCAGTCACACCTTTTTGTGTGCCAGCAACTTTAAAGTCCATATCTCCTAAAGCATCTTCCATACCGAGTATATCAGTTAAAACTTCATAATTATCTCCTTCTGAAATTAGACCCATAGCAATTCCAGCCACAGGCGCTTTGATCGGTACGCCAGCATCCATAAGGGCTAGTGTGGAACCACAGACAGATGCCATTGAGGTGGAACCATTTGATTCAAGTACTTCGCTAACAAGTCGAATTGTATAAGGAAACTCTTTTTCGTCTGGAATCACAGGAACAAGCGCTCTCTCAGCCAGCGCACCATGACCGATTTCTCTTCTCCTTGGCCCTCTAAGTGGGGATACCTCCCCTGTTGAGAATGGTGGGAAGTTGTAATGGTGCATATATCTTTTGCTTTCCTCGACATCAAGACCATCAATGATCTGCTCCTCAGATGTTGTTCCCAGGGTGCAGACTGTTAGTACCTGAGTTTGACCTCTTGTAAACAATCCTGAACCATGTGTTCTGGGCAAAATTCCAACATCAATTGAAATTGGTCTTATCTCATCAGGTTTTCTACCATCAGCTCTTATGCCTTCATTTAAAATCATCTCTCTCATCAGTTTCTTAATAAGTTTCTTATAGGCTAATTTTGCCTGCCTTATCTTCTCCTGTTCTGGTTCGAAAACGTACCCGATTAAGTTGCCTGAAGCGTCAACAACTTCCTTCCCTGTCTTCTTCACTTCAGGTTCAACAATTGATAGCATCTCTTCTTCAATCAAGTTTAAAGCCTCTTCTCTTTCCGCCTTTTCTGTTTTTCTGATTGCTTCAAGTATTTTTTCTTTTGTGAGTTCAATTACTCTGTTTTCGATTTCACTGTCTATTTCATCAAGAACTACTTCCATCTTTTCCTTGCCAATCTTTGAAGCAATTTCTTCCTGAATCTCAATGAGTTCCAGTATTGGCTTTTGAGCAAACTCAAGCGCTTCCAAAATTTTTTCTTCAGGGACTTCTTTTGATCCTGCCTCAACCATCAGAATGCCTTCTCTGCTGCCAGCAACGACAAGATCAAGATCTGACTGTTCCAGCTCCTGAAAAGTTGGATTGACAACAAAACTTCCGTTGATCAAACCTATTCTTACAGCACCGACAGGTCCGTTGAAAGGAATGTCAGAGACGTGGAGAGCAGCTGATGCACCATTAAGAGCAAGAACATCAAAAGGATTGATTTGGTCGACAGAAAGAGGAGATGCCACGATCTGAACATCGTTTCTAAAACCTTCTGGGAAGCAGGGTCTCAGTGGTCTGTCAATCAACCTGGCAATCAGAATGGCTTTATCGCTTGGCTTTCCTTCTCTCTTGAAGAAACTTCCTGGTATTTTACCTGCAGCATACATTTTTTCTTCAACATCAACAATCAATGGGAAAAAGTCAATTCCTTCTCTTGGAGTTTTTGATGCAGTTGCCGTCACAAGCACCACCGTGTCTTCACATCGAACCAGACAGGCAGCGTTTGCTTGCTTGGCTACTCTGCCAAACTCAAAGGAAATTGACTTACCATAAAATTCAAACTCTTTTAGAAATACTTCTGACATTTCTACCTCCTTAGCAATTTGCAAAAAATCATAATATCATACTTAAACAGCAGTTTAAATAAGAGAAAGCAATGGACAAAGACTGTTAAGAATTACTTGTGTCTTTTTTCCAATACTTCAGCGACCTGCTCTAATGTGAGTCCCCTTGAAGCAAGAAGCACCATCAAATGGTATAAAAGATCGGCTGATTCTTCAAGAAGCCTTTCATCGCTTTCAATCAGTGCTGCGCAGACAGTTTCAGAAGATTCTTCGACAAGTTTAGCACAGATCTTTTTTGTTCCTCCTTTAAGGAGTCTGGCTGTGTAAGATTTTTCTGGGGCTGCCGATTTTCTTTCTTCTATTACCTTTTCAAGGTAGGAAAGGAAAGAGATGCTCATTGAGTGTCCTCCTCAATCACTACAGCATCCAGTTTATTAAAGAAGCAACTTTTGTTGCCAGTATGGCAAGCTGGACCAATCTGTTTCACCTTCACGAGTATTGCGTCTGCGTCGCAATCATAATAGACTTCTCTTACAAACTGTTTATTCCCAGATGTTTCTCCTTTGCACCAGTAGGTTTTTCGACTTCTCGAATAGAACCAGGTACGCCCTGTTGTAAGAGTCTTTTCCAACGCCTTCTCATCCATATAAGCAAGCATCAAAACTTCACCTGTTTCAATGTCCTGGACTATGGCAGGAACCAAACCACCTGATTTTTCAAAATCGATTTTTATCTTCTCCAATTGATTGCCTCCCGGCTTATATTCTTATTGGTATTCCTCTGCTTGAAAGATATTTTTTTAATTCTGGAATCACTATCTCTGCAAAGTGAAAAATCGAGGCAGCAAGTGCAGCCGATGCTCCTGTTTGTGTGAATACTTCATAAAAATGTTCTGGTTTGCCCGCCCCTCCACTCGCAATTACCGGAATCTGCACTGCATCAGCAACTTTCTTGGTAAGTTCTATATCAAATCCATCCTTCGTTCCGTCAGTGTCCATACTTGTTAAAAGTATTTCTCCTGCCCCTAATGATTCTACCTCCTTTGCCCAGGAAATAGCCTCAATGCCAGTTGGTTTTCTGCCACCATAAGTAAATACTTCAAATCCTAAGTCGGTTCGTTTGGCATCTATGGCGACAACAATAGATTGAGAACCAAATCTCCTGGCTGCCTCAGTGATAAAATCAGGATTCTCAACAGCTCGAGTATTGATACTTACTTTATCAGCACCTGCCTTAAGCAACCTTTCTATATCTTCTATGGTTCTTATTCCACCACCCACAGTGAAAGGTATAAAGACCTTTTCTGCCACAGACTCTACAACACTAACCATAATATCTCTTTCTTCATAAGAGGCGGTTATATCAAGGAAACAAAGTTCGTCAGCCAATTCCCTGTCATAGACGCTTGCCAGCTCAACAGGATCACCGGCATCTCTTAGATTAACAAAACGAACTCCCTTAACAACCCTTCCCCTATCCACATCCAGACAGGGGATTATTCTCCTTGTCAGCAATTAAAAATCATCCTCCTGTGGGAATAGATTAAAAACTCGTTTCAGGTCAATGAGACCTTCATAATGTGCTTTACCAATAATTATCCCCTCAAGACCTATTGTCTCGTATTTTGCAAGATGCTCGATATCATTTAAGGAACTTATACCACCGGCAACGATAGCAGGAACTGGTGATTTCTTTAAGAGATACTCGACCAGATCTAAGTTTACACCCTCATTTGTACCATCTCTTTCGATGTCTGTGAATATAAGGTGTGGAAAAGAGTATGTTGATATGAGATTTAGCGCATCCTCCAGTGGCATTGCCTTCTCCTGCCAGCCTTTTGCAAAAACGTAGCCATCCTTTACATCTATGCTAATAGTTATCCTATCAGTAAAACTCTGAGAAACTATTTTTAAGAATTCTTCATCAGTAAGTGCTCGAGTGCTTACAATTGCTCTCGCTGCCCCTGCTTCAAGAGCATCTTCTATATAGATGGCTGAGCGTAAACCGCCACCGTACTGGATCTTTACAGGCACTTGCGTGGCAATCTTATGAAGAACATCAATGTGAACAGGTTTCCCTATTTTGGCACCTTCTAGATCAACAATGTGGATGAACCTTGCTCCTGCTTCATAAAGATCATTTGCATAGGAAACAGGATCAGTGCCATAAACCGTCATTTCATCGAAACTTCCCTTTTTCAATCTGACCACTTTACCGTCATAGAGGTCGATTGCTGGCAGTATCTTAATCATCTGCCTCGCACCACCTAACAAAGTTTCTTAAAAGTTGAAGTCCGGACGCTGAACTCTTCTCTGGATGAAATTGGCAAGCCCAGATGTTTTGATATTCGATTGAAGATGCGAAGTTGATACCATAATCTGTGTATCCGCTAACAATATCCTTATTATTTGGTTCAACATAGTATGAATGGACAAAGTAGTAGTAGAGCGAATTGACATCTTTAAACATCGTTTTCCCAGTCACAGGCTGAACGGTATTCCATCCAATATGAGGAACTTTTATGCCGCTTCCGAATCTCTTTACTGTACCTTTGAAGATACATAGACCCTCGATACCAGGAGATTCTTCAGAACTTTCAAAAAGTAGTTGATAACCAAGACAGATACCAAGATATTTCTTTCCTGATTCAATGTACTTTTGAAGAAATTCAAATAAGCCTTTCTCTTTAAGTTTTTCAACACAAGCTCCAAATGAAGAAACTCCAGGAACAATTAAGCCCATAGAACTCATTATTTCTTTT
>JAOADC010000003.1 GCA_026417515.1 Actinomycetota bacterium | reverse complement strand
CTCTTACCTTGTTTGCAGCAATCGACATTCCCTGTCCAGTCCCACAAACAAGAACCCCGAATTCTGCTTCCCCACCTACTATCAAATTGCTTACTTTATATGCATAGTCTGGATAGTCAACAGAATCTTCGCTGAATGTACCAACATCAATAATTGAGTAACCGCACTCTTGAAGGCGTTTCTTTAAGAATTCTTTCAATTTGTAACCAGCATGATCAGCACCAATGGCTACTTTCAACTCTTACCTCCTGACAAAAAAATAAACCAGGTTTCGTGTAGCTTCCTGAATAATTTTAGCCTTTTTAAGGTGTTCTTCATAAGAACCAACTAAAGGTGAAAGTATTTCGCTAGAAGGTTCGTCCCATTCTTTTAGCCATGCCACCTTATCTTTGATATCTAAATCCTTAGGAAGAAGTAAATTATCAAGGTAAATAAAATTGCCGAGTTTAACAACTGGCTTTTCTTCTGTTCGCTCTTCTTTTAAAAATTCTTGGAGTTTAACCTTGTGCCATTCTTCAAACACGACTATAAGATCGAAACTTGAAACTGCTACATCAAAAAGGTTCCTGGCATAATATCTTGGTAGATTTACACCAAGTTCTTCTGCAATTTTCTTTACAGAATCAGAGATTTGCATACCGTTAATAGCAGAAATACCACATGAGTCGAAGTTTATTAATCCTGACATTCCTGCCCTTGAAGAATAGAATTGAGCAAAGGCACAGGCAAGCAGGCTTCTTGAGACGTTCCGGGAATCAACAAAGAGCACATTAAAATAATCAAACATTCCTATAATAATCACCAGCCACTTTGACGATTTCTTCTTCTTCGATTTTTCCTTTTCTTATTAACCTGCCAGGAAAAAAGGAGAGATCATAAACTGTTGATGGTATCTTCTCAGAACACTCTCCTCCGTCGACTGCAACATCGACACTATGTAGTATCTCCTGAGATACATCAGAAAACTTTGCTGGAGAAGGATGACCGGATAGGTTAGCAGAAGTTGATGCTAAGGGCATTCTTAGATATTGTATCAGTTCTTGAATCAACTCTAAATCAGGAATTCTTATGCCAGTCTTTCCTTCCTCGCTTATAAGTTCAGGAAGAAGGTTTGCCTTTGTCTTTAAAACAAACGTTACAGGACCTGGCAAGAATCTTTTCATTGTGCTTTTTTGCCAGTTCTCGAGAAAAACGAAGTCTTCTGATTGTTCCACATCTGCAAGTGTAAGTGTAAGTATTTTTTCTTTGGGTCTCTTTTTTATTTCAAAAATCCTTTCAACAGCCTGCTTATTGTTATAGACACAAAAAAGTCCGTAGACAGTTTCAGTTGGAATAAGTGCTATTCCACCATTTCTTAAAATCTCAACAATTTCTAAGATCTCCTGTTTTTCTAATTTTTCAAGAAAAATTATTCTGGTCATCTTTTTATTCCCCAAACGATTCTATGTATATTCGAATAGTCCTTAATAAATTCAGATGTAAAACCAAAAGAAGATGCCAGTTTTGCAACATCCTTCATTTGATTGTAGCCTATCTCAAAAAAATAAATACCATCATCTTTTAAGAGAACTCTCAGAGATTCAAAAAGTATTCTGTAAAATTCCAGGCCAAGCTTTCCACCAAACAAAGCGTCCTCAGGTTCAAAACTGACTACGCTTTTTGGCATTAAGCCTCTTTCAAATTCCCCAACATAAGGCGGGTTGCTAATAATAACATCGAAAGTAATTCCTTTAGACGTTTTAAGGAAGTCTTCGAGACTTATATTTTTAACTTCCACATTTTCTAATCCATTTTTTTTAACATTTAATAGCGCATTCCTAGCTGCCAGTTCGCTTTTATCTAACGCAAGAAAATGAGCTGATGGCAATTTTTTTGCAAGCGCTACTGCTATGGCTCCTGTTCCTGTGCCGATATCGAGGAATTTCAAGCCGTCTGGAATTCGATATTTTTCAATCACCTTTTCATAACATTTTTCAACCAAGAGTTCTGTTTCTTGCCTAGGAATAAAAACCCCTGGAAAAACTTGGATCTCAAGGCCTGAAAACTGAACGCTGCCCTCAAGGTAGGGAACAGGTATTCCTGACGCCATTAGACGGGCGATGGTCAATGCAAGTTCATAAAACGCTGGGTCTTTTGAGGCTTCAAAATAGTTTTTAAAATTCAACATAGAAGCAGCGGTATTTAAAACCATTTTGACTTTTGCATCAGCAAGCACATCATTGTTTTCGGCAACCAGATTCTTTATTTTTTTAAAAAACATTCCCAGATTGCTTGAGTGCACTTTACATCGCCGATTTCAATTTTTCTGCCCTGTCCCAAGCAACAAGATCATCGACCATCTCATCGATTTCACCATCAAGGAATGCCTCTAAATTGTAAATCGTTTTCCCAATCCTATGATCTGTAACTCGACCTTGAGGAAAATTGTAGGTTCTAATTTTTTCGCTTCTCTCTCCTGTTCCTACCTGCTGTCTTCTCTGCTTGGCTATTTCCTCTTCCTGCCTTCTTTTTTCCAGTTCATAAAGTTTCGCCCTTAAAATCTGCATCGCACGCTCTCTGTTCTGGAGCTGGCTTCTCTCTTCCTGGCAGGCAACGACTATGCCTGTTGGTATATGTGTAATTCTTACTGCTGAATCTGTAACATTTACATGCTGTCCGCCTGGGCCACTCGATCTATAAGTATCGATTTTTAAGTCTTTTGGATCTATATGAACTTCCACATCCTGAACTTCTGGTAAAACAGCCACGGTTGCTGTTGAGGTATGAATCCTGCCGCTTGATTCAGTAACAGGAACTCTCTGGACTCGATGTACTCCAGATTCATATTTTAAGCGCGAATAAGCACCTCTTCCTTTCACCATAAATATAACTTCTTTATATCCTCCCATATCAGAAAAGGATGTCGACAAGATTTCCACCTTCCAGCCATTTCTTTCTGCATAGCGAGAATACATTCTGAATAGTTCAGCGGCAAAAAGACTTGCCTCTTCTCCACCTGCTCCTGCCCTTATCTCCATTATTACATTCTTTTCATCGTTTGGATCTTTACCGATCAAATGAAATTTAACTTCTTCTTCTTGCGATGAGAGTTTCTCCTCCAAAGAATCGATCTCTTCCTTTAAAAATTCTTTCATCTCATCGTCACTCTCATTCTCAAGCATCTCTTTGGCTGACTTCAGTTCATCATACAGGGAAAGATACTTCTTAACAGCCTCATACAGATCCTCCATTTCAGCTCTTTCTCTTGCAATTTTAGTTAATTTTTCTGTATCAGTTATCACATCTGGATTGGCAAGTTGCTGAGTGAGATCTTCAAATTTTTCAATAATTGATTTCAAACGCTCGATGTCCAACAAGTTAGATGCCTCCCCTACAAGGAAGTTGCTTTATACGAAATATTTTCAGAATCGAGAAGAACTTTTAGGGAATGGGAAGCCACCTCAAGCTGAGATAAATCAGGCTTCCTTGTTGTTAGTTTCTGAACCAGAAGTCCAGGAAAAGATAGAATTTTAACCAATAACGATTCTTCGTGCCGTCTGGCAAATCTTACAAATTCATAAGAAATTCCAGCAACTAAAGGAATCAGAAGAAGTCGAATAGCAAAAGCCACCAAAAAGGGTCCTTTTATAAATGCGTGAAGAACAATCATTATTAGGAGAACAAAGACAATGAAACTTGTTCCACAACTTAAATGCAGTGGACTATATCTTGAAGCCCTTTTTGGGTCAACAACCCCTTCGTGTTCAAACGCATGTATCACCATATGTTCTGCCCCATGATAAGCAAAAACTCTCTGTATATCTTTTAGAAGCGATACTCCAAAAAGATAAAAGATGAATATCGAGAGCCTTATTAGACCTTCTACAAGGCTGAATAAAAAACTATTCTTGTTGGCTTGGACTCCGACCAAATACTTTGTAGCAAAAAGAGGAATAAGGACAAAGAGGACCACAGCAATTAAAGCAGCAAGAAAACCAGCAAATCCAAATTCTTTTCCTTCTATCTTCACATCTTCATCAAAAGCATTGGCAGCAGAATATTCCAGTGCTTTGTATCCAAGGTATAGTGAGTCCAGAAGAATAAAAACACCGCGAAAAAAAGGTAGCTTTGAAATCCTGCTCTTCTGATAGCGAAGATTCAATGGAAAAACATCAGATTTGATACTACCGTCTTCTCTTCTTACAGCAACCGACCAGAAGTTCTTACCTCTGAACATAACTCCTTCTATTACTGCCTGTCCGCCTATATTAAATTTTTGTTCTGCATTTAAAATTCCTTTTTTCATTCTTTACTGATTTCCTGTATCTATATGTAAACCATTTTCAATAAAAATTTCTTCCTGTGATTTTATTTTTTTACCACAGGTCATTGAACCTTCAGAACATCTTTTGCGCGAATAGCAAGATGGCCCAGCCTTTTCAAAAAGAGTCGGTGCAACCTTAACAACTTCAAAGAGCATTCTTGCAGCCATTTCCCTTATCTCCCACTGCGCACGCCGACAGAGCCTCAATTGAAAAAAATGGTGAAGTTCACGGGCATTCATTGTAACCACAATATTGGTTGTAACAGCCTGAGGAAGTATAAATCTTGCATCCTCTGCAGGAACTCCTTCCCTCAGGAGTTCTTCGTATAGCTCACTTGCTCTACCTAAGAATTCCTCCACTTTATCTGAGAGTCTGGATTCTTTAATTGTTTTTGGAACCACGAAATTCTCAGATCCTGAAATATTCACATATCTCTGTGACTGCTGACTATAACTTGCAATTCTGTGTCTCACCAACTGGTGTGATGCAACCCGTGAGATGCCCTCCACTCCAAAAGTAAACGATGCGTGCTCAAAGACACTCAAATGACCCAGTTCATAGATCATTCGTATGAGCCTTGCTGCTTCCTTCTGGGTCAAACCATTCTTAAGTTCAGTTGGAGTTGATTTCGAGTAGCAGAGCCTTGCTGCAGAAGCAACAGTCAGTTCAGGTTCATCAGTATGATCAAGCAGCGATACTTTCATATATAAAGCTACTCGCCCTGTTCAGAACCTGTAGCTTCTTCTGCCTCTGCTTTCTCTTTCGCTTCATAGTAAGCTTGATATCTGTCCTTGAACCTTTGGACTCTTCCACCAGTATCCAAGACTCTCTGAGTACCTGTATAAAATGGATGGCAGAGATTGCAAACTTCAACGTGGATTTCTGGCATTGTAGAACGAGTCTCAAAAACATTACCACAGGCACATATTACTTTAGTAATCATGTATTTTGGGTGGATATCTTTTTTCACTTCTAACCAACCTCCTAAATTTTTTGCAAATGCTTATTTTAGCACAAATTTTACCTGTATCCGTTTTTTAGCGACTTTTGCATAATTTCAAGGAGTTCTTTGTTGTTTCTAGTCTTCTTCATTCTATCTATGAGAAGTTCTGTTGCCTGGAGTGGTTCAAACTGCGTAAGAGCACGTCTGAGCGCCCAGACCATCTTGAGTTCTTCAGGATCAAAAAGAAGTTCTTCCTTTCTTGTCCCTGACTTCTCAACATCGATTGCAGGAAATACTCTTTTATCTGAAAGGCGTCTATCAAGATGAAGTTCCATATTTCCTGTACCTTTAAACTCTTCATAAATGACTTCGTCCATCTTTGATCCTGTATCAATGAGCGCTGTTGCAAGTATTGTCAAACTACCACCATTCTCTATGTTTCTTGCCGCACCAAAGAATCTCTTTGGTGGATACAGGGCAGTGGAATCAACTCCACCTGAGAGAATTCTTCCAGATGTAGGCACTGAAAGGTTGTAGGCACGAGCCAATCTGGTTATAGAATCTAACAAAATGACGACATCTTTTCCTACCTCTACAAGCCTTTTTGCTCTTTCAAGAACCATTTCAGCAACTTTGATGTGGTTTTCAGCAGGCTGGTCAAAAGTGGAAGCAATTACTTCAGCAGCTTCTACTGATCTTTCCCAGTCAGTCACTTCCTCAGGTCTTTCATCTACAAGAAGGACGATCATATGGCACTCTGGATTATTGAAGGAAATGGAATTCGCAATCTGCTTTAGTATTGTCGTTTTTCCTGCCTTTGGAGGAGAAACAATGAGTCCACGCTGCCCTTTTCCAATAGGAGCTATAAGATCAATTATCCTTGGCGCAATATCGCAACCTGGATATTCAAGTTTCAATCTCTCATCAGGAAATATGGGTACGAGTTTTTCAAATATTGCTCTTTCTCTCGATTTCTCTGCAGGAACACCGTTTACGCTTTCTATTCTAAGCAAGGCTTGATACTTTTCGTTGTCCTTAGGCTTTCTTACTATTCCAGATACTTCATCTCCCTGTCTTAAACCAAACCGTCTTATCTGCGAAGCAGAAACATAGACATCGTGTTCTGAAGGTAAAAGTCCCTTAACGCGTAAGAAACCGAAACCATCAGGCAGAATATCCAAAATGCCACTCTTCCTAATTTCCTCTTCCTGTTTTACTTCAATTTCAGGGTGTGTGGTTGCGACAGCAACTGAGTATTTGGCGGTTTCTTCTTGTTCGCTCTGCACCACTTTTTCTGGTGCTATTTCTAAAGTGGTAGGAGAATTTTCTTCTTTATGAAGATTGCCTGTATCTTCTATACTCATAGATAAAACTTTACTGTCACTATCACTTTGGCTTTCTAACAGAAGATTCGTCTCTTCCTTAAAGAAACTAAGAATATCAGAAGGGATTTCATTCTGGCTCTGAACGTAGAAATCGAGTATTTCATAAATTCTTTTAGCAAGATCTGCTTTCTTGAATTTTGTAGTGCTCTTCAATCCCATTTTTGATGCAATCTGTCTCAATTCTTGAATCTTCAATGATTGCAGGTTTTTGAGAGTGATTGGAATATTTTTCACCTATCTCACCTCGTCAAGATTTTTTCCCAGGAAGGGAGTTGTTGTTTTAGTGGAAAAATTCTCATACCAAATGTTACTTTGGGTTTCGAATGCATCTGCTTCTTCTTTCACACCTGGAGAAACAGCAACTTTTGACATCGTGAAATCGAGAATCTGAAGAATTGCTGTATCTATATTGAGACCGGATATTTTTGCAAAATGATATTCGTCAGCAAGTTCTTCAATATAATCCCCAATTCTTCTAATGTTTTCAAAATATTTTTGGTACTTCTTTACGCTTCTCATACCGCTTGTTTCAACATCCCTAATATAAAAGTGGCTCTTATGCTGTATAACATCTTCTGCAATTACAACGACTGGAACCACAACTGCTTTTTCTGCAGGCACATCTATTTTTACGTAGCCAGGAACTATATGGATGCCCTCAACAACAAGGTGGCTTGCTTCGCGAACTGACCTATCGATCACTGCTTGAACTCCAACAGCCACAACGCTCACCTGTTCTCTAAAACCGACAATCAATGGATCTACCAGAGCAGGATACGGAAAGCGCAATCCTCTGTAAGCAAGATAGGTGCTTTCATAAAGGGTTGGCATCAGATCCTTTGAAAGTATGGTTCTCATAACTTCTCTTATTGAATCTGTGGAGACTACTCTTGTTATTGCAAGACGGTGCGCTACTTCCACAGCAATTGTAGATTTCCCAACACCAGTTGTCCCGCCAAGTAGAACTATTATTGGACGTTTAAGTTTCTTTATTGCAAGAAGTTCTGCATAACGCCTTGCAAAAACTTCTCCAATCTCAGCCTTAAGAAGCTGGTGAACAACATAGTGAAGCTCTTCAAGACTGATAGTCATTTTATTGTTGGATATGAGTATCTCCTCAATTTTTCTTGCTGTCTCATAAGCTTGACGAGGCGAAAGCCCTGTTGCCATTATGGAAGAAGCCATTATGCCTTTCGAATATGGCAAACCATACTTGTCATCAATAACATAGATGATGTTCTTTTCCAATTAGCACCTCACCAGATTTTCAAAATATTTATCGATTGAAAGATCTGAAGTAACCACATGAGGAATGTTATCGATAAAAACCGCTCTTTTTTCGTTCTTCACTGCAAAATCGAGGGCCACGTCAACCGCCGCAGCTTTCAGTTCCATAACAACTGTGTTAAACTCCCTTTTCTTGATTTCAAGTTCCTGCCTGAGTGCGTCTCTTCTTGCCAGGTTGCCTGAACTATAAACCACCTGGCAACCCTCTGTCTCTTCAAGGTGCCTTGCAATGTATTTCAGGTATTCATTTCCTGCAGTGGTTGCTAAAAACACCTTATCCCCTTTAAGTGGTTCGAGGGGTCTAGGTCTAAAAACTATACCAACGATTTCGATTTCAGGGTTTATCTTCTTTGCCATCTTACTTATCTCTTCAAATTTCTTTCTCTCTGCTGGTCCTTCACAATTTGTTAGAACAAGCAACCTTGACAGTAGCAAGCGGTATGGCCCCAGATATCCTATTACGTGATATTTAGAATCGAGTAGATTTGATACAGTTAAATATCTTTGAGCCTTTATAGGTGGTATTGAAGAACCACTACCCTCAAGCACAATTATATCAGGTGAGAGCGACTTTGCAACCTGAAATCCTTTTATGACGTTAGAAGTGAATGGTACACCTGCAAATCCACCGCCGCATCTTCGACAACCAACTGTTGTTATTCTCGACATCATTGCATCTTCAACATAATCAGAGGCTGCATGCTTTCCTGCTTTTTTTAGTTCGAGTAGAAATCTGTTATCCACTAAGATGTTTTCTCCATCAAGCACGACAGGTTCTTCAGGTCCACCTCGACCCATCGCCAAAACAACTACTTTCTTGCCTCTGGATTTAAGAAATCGGGCAAACGCCGCTGAGACAGCAGTCTTGCCAACGCGCTTTCCAGTTCCAATCACTGCAACTGTATTTACTGAGAAATCTTTTAAAAATCTTGGTGCCTTGAAGTTGAAATCTGAACCTACATAATCCACTTCAAGATAGGAAAGAAGAGATGCAATTATCATCCTTTCTTCATAACCCAAGACTGGCTCGTCAGATAGATCAAACACGACATCTGGTTTAACTTTTTCAACTGCCTTTTTAATGCTTTCAAGATATCCATACTCAGAATGGAAGATTTCGAAATCGAAGTTAAAATCTTTCAAACTTTCTATCTTTTCAGAACCTCCAAGAAATATTGCGCCAACAACTTCGATGTTGAGCGACTTTATCTCATCAATTGCCTGCTTTGTGACAGGCGGATAATGCTCTCCGTCGATTAAAACAATTGCCCTAATGATTTATACCTCCTTTTAAGTTGCTATTATAGTTTGCAGTAGTTTTCGAACTTGCTGGTGGAAAGTACGAGTTCGCTATTTTCAAAAGGTACCTTTCTAAATAGTTTCAGAATTCCTGTTTCATTGTCAAGTTCAAGTACATTATAACAGGGGACAGAGTATCCTCTCACTCTTCTCGTGCAGGCAGTGCCTGCATTTATCACATACATATCTTCAAAGTGCCACACATTTGGCACATGCCTGTGGCCTAAGAGGACAATATGGACGCTGTGTTCAATCAAAACTTTTAAAAAATCACCTGCGTCAACCAGTATATTTCTCTCTCTACCTGTACCAGGAATTGGAAGAAGATGATGGTGAAAAGCAACAATCCTGATCTTATTTGGATTATTAAAATTCTTTTCAAGAAGATAATATTTCTCCCTTCCAATGTGTCCTTCGTCAAGGTCAGGTTCAGATGAGTCCAAACAGAGAATATCGAAAGGGCCACAGGAAGTAAATTTATCCAATGATCCAAAAGTATCTTCAAAATGGATGTAACCAACGTTTCTTGAATCGTGGTTTCCAGGAACCACAAGCACATTTGGACAATTTATCTCGTTCAAAAATCCCTTTGCTGCAATATACTCGCTTTTAAAACCGAATTCTGTAATATCTCCAGTAATAATTACCACATCTGGCTCGATTAGATTAATTTCGTTAATAACTCTTTCAAGCATATGTGGTATGAAGAAAGTGGAACCAACGTGAAGGTCAGATATGTGGACAATCCTGTATATTTTTTTTAGATGATTATCCATTGAACACCAGCAAGTAAGGATTAAGGTGGCAATTTAAAATTTAACAAAATCAAAACTATTGCGCAACTGGTAAGTTAACCATCATTCTATAGATATTTAACATTTCCTTTGAAAGAGGGAAAAATCTTTGGAGCTCTTTCAAGTAGTAAGGTAAAGCATCGTAATCAACAATTTCAGGCTCTCCCTTTATTTTTGCCAACCTTTTTGCCTCTTCAACAGCACCATAAAAGTCACCTGTCTTATCTGCAAGTCCTAATTTAACAGCATCTGTGCCAGTGAATACCTCTCCTGTTGCCAGGTTCTCTACTTTCGATTTTTGAAGTTTTCGATGAGCGGCAACAAATTCGATAAACTGCTCGTAGATTTGATTTACATGTTTTTCAAGGAGAGCCTTTTCTTCTTTTGTTATCTCTCTCATAGGATTTCCAAGATCCTTGAACTTACCTTTATAAATAACCAGATATTTTACTCCGATTTTCTTTGCCAGCTCTTCAAAGTTAGGTATGGTAACAATCACGCCTATGGAACCTAAGCTGCTAGCAGGATTACAGACTATATAATCGCATGCTGAGGCAATCCAGTATGCTCCTGATGCTGCAGAGTTTCCAACAGATGCAACAACAGGCTTTTTCATTCTTGTTATATATCCAGCAATTTCTTGAGACGCTGCAGCAGCTCCACCTGGACTATCTATTCTTAATACTACTGCTTTTACACTCTTATCAGTCTCTATCTCTTTTAAAGATTTGATGACTTCTTCTGCATTGACTCCACCTGAAGTCCCAATCTCTCCTTCAATATGAATTACTGCTATCCTATCGGATACTTGCGAAATGGTGCCAGAAGTTCTTAGAACAGCCACAGCGAATAAAATTGAAAAGAAAATAATTCCAGCGACGAAAAAAGCGCCAATTCCAGCAAGCCCTGCTATCAAGCATCCATATCGACTGGAACTGCTTTCTTTTGTTAAGTACCTATATTTGTCTATTTGCTTCTCAAAACTATCTTTGTTTTCTTCCATTCTATTCAGTCAGAAAATATTATGCCTGAATCTGTAAATTCTGTAACTATGAGCCTTGCTTCAAACTTAAGTTTTTCAAGGATTTTTTGAAAATATTCTTCCAGATTTTTAGAATCGTTCTTAGTCGTTGCAAAAGCCATAGTGCTTCCTGAACCTGAAAGCCAACCTGAAATGCATAATGGATGTTTTAGCGCTTCCTTAAAAAACTTAGGTGCACCATCAACAAGAGATAATCTTTTCTCTTGGTGAATACTATCCTCCATTGCTTCCTTTAACCACCTGAAATCGTTTCTGTCGATTGACCAGACAAAAAGGCATGAACGCTGAATATTAAATACTGCCTGCTCAATGTTAACCTTTTTCCCCAATACCTTCCTGGCTTTTTGAGTTGAAATCTTTTTTCTAGGAACCACGAGTAGAACGGCTAATTGAGAAGGCAGAGGAAGAGAAAAGTTATTCACTTTACCCTGTGACTCGACGCAAATCTGAATTCCACCGTAGTAACAAGGAACGATGTTGTCTGGATGTCCTTCAAATTTCAGAGCAACTTTCAGTACAACCTCATCTCTCTCCTCTTTGGTACAGTTAATGAGAGAGGCTGCCAGAGAAGAACCAAGCACTATGGCTGCTGCTGAAGAACCGAGTCCTCTGGAGAGCGGTATCCTATTTTTTATGATGAAAGCTCCTTCAACAATTTTTTCACCGAACTCTCGAAAGGTAGCCTCATATGCTTTGATCAGTAGATTTTCTTTTGTTCTTGGAAGGCTGTTCGAGCCTTCACCATAAATCTTCACAGAAAATGGTTTGCCTGGAAAAAAAACCACTTCGTTTCTGATGTTTAGGGCTCCACCAAGTGCATCAAATCCTGCACCGAAGTTTGCAGTGGTAGCTGGGGCTGAAAGAGTTATGGAACCATTAATTGAAATCATTTTTCTCCTACTTTCTCAACCTCTACGAGGTAATCTCTGACAACATTAAAATCGGCTGGCAATCTTCTTATCTTTAGGTCAGCATTTAGAGTTGCTGAATCAGGATCTTTAAGGCCGTGTCCTGTTAAGACGCAAACGACGGTTTTTCCCTTTTCAACCTTTCCCTGTTTTTTAGCCTTAATGAGGCCTGCAACTGATGCAGCAGATGCAGGCTCGCAAAATATACCTTCCTTCTCAGCAATAAGTTCATAGGCTTTCCTGATTTCGTCATCTGTAACCATATCTATAAAACCACCTGATTCCTGTGCAGCGGCTTCTGCCTCCTTCCACCTTGCAGGGTTGCCTATTCTTATGGCAGTGGCAAAGGTTTCTGGTTTTTCGACGACTCTTCCAAGAACTATCGGCGCTGCTCCTGCTGCCTGATAACCGCAAAGTTTTGGTAGTTTTTTTGCCCTTTCTGCCTCTTTATACTGGCGAAAACCCATCCAGTAAGAAGTTATATTTCCTGCATTTCCAACCGGTATGAAAAGGTAATCAGGTGCATCCATTAAACAATCGACTATTTCAAAAGCAGCAGTTTTTTGTCCTTCAAGTCTGTATGGATTGATTGAGTTGACCAGAGCAACATCAAATCTTGAAGTTACTTCTCGTGCAACTTGTAGTGCTTGATCAAAGTTGCCTTCTAAGGCTATAACAGTTGCACCATGCATCACAGCCTGCGCAAGCTTTCCAAGAGCAATCTTTCCTTCAGGAATAAGAACAAAAGATTTTAAACCTGCTCTGGCTGCATAGGCTGCAGCTGATGCAGAGGTGTTGCCAGTGGAGGCACACATAACAGCACTGACACCATCTCTAACTGCCTTTGTTATGGCAACAGTCATACCTCTATCCTTAAAAGATCCTGTTGGATTCAGCCCTTCATATTTAAAAAGTACTTCGCAATCGACAATTTTTGAAATATGCACTGAAGGAATCAGAGGCGTGTTTCCTTCAAGAAGAGTGATTATAGGACCATCCTCTTCAAATGGCATAAATTCAATATAGTGGCTTATTACACCATTCCAGGTTCTTTTGTCAAAAATCTTTACAATACCTCCTCATCAAGAACTACAAGAGAGTTCTCGATAGATTCGACAACTTCAAGTGATTTTATCAATTCAATGGCATGTCGCATTCTCATCTCAGTTGTTTTGTGCGTCATAAATATGATATTTGCTGTTTCGCCATGGCTTTCTTTTTGAATAACAGATGCTATACTGACACCTGCTTCTCCAAAGCATCCTGCTATCTTAGCAAGAACTCCAGGCTGATCTGCCGCTTTCAGATTTAAATAATATTTTGAAGAAAAAGCATCCATAGGAAGCAACTTTACTTTTTCAAAGCAACTACACTTAGTTTCCTGTCCTTTGCAGCCTTTCAAGATTGCAAATGATGCTTGCAGAATATCAGCTACAACAGAGCTACCAGCAGCCAGACTTCCAGCGCCTTCTCCAAAAAACATTAGTTCGCCACAGTTGTCTCCACTTAAGTAAATTGCGTTGTAAACATCGTCGACTGCCGCTAAAGGATGGTTCATAGGTATCAGTGCAGGGCGTACAAATGCATGTATTCCTTCATTCTCTTGTCTTGCATAGGCAATCAGTTTAATACAGTATCCTAATTCATATGCATATTTAATGTCTTTTTCAGTAATTTTTGTAATGCCTTCCTTGTAGACATCATCTTTAAGAACTCTCGAGTTAAAGGCAATTGAAGAAAGAATAGCAATTTTTGCCTGAGCATCGTCACCTTCAATATCTGCTCTTGGATCAGGTTCTGCATATCCTAATTCCTGTGCTTTTAAAAGAGCACTGTTAAAATCAAGTCCTTCTTTTGACATTCTTGTAAGTATGTAGTTCGTCGTGCCATTAACTATACCTGCTACGTAACTGAATTTGTTTGCAACAAGCATCTCCTTAAGAGGTCTGATGATAGGTATTCCGCCACCGACTGCTGCTTCAAAAAAGAAGTCGACACCTTTTTCAAGTGCTAAATCAAAGATTTCTTCTCCTGAACGGCTGACAACTTCCTTGTTGGCAGTAACAACAGATTTTCCGTTTTCAATTGCTTTTAAAATCAGTGACTTTGCAGGTTCAAAACCTCCTATCAGCTCAACTACTATATCTGCCTTTGTGTTTTCCACCATCTTATAAGCATCAGTATAGAAGCACCCACATTCATAACCACTTTCCTTCAGATCTTCAAATCTTTTTCTTTCCAAATCTGAACAGTCTAAAATTTCCAGTTGGAAACCGTATCTTTTTTTAATTTTTTCACCTTTTTCATTGATGATTTTTACAACACCACTACCAACTGTTCCTAACCCAATAATAGCGACACCGATTTTTTTCACGGTTTCCATCTCCTCAGGTAATTTCATTACGAATCAGGTCTTCATACTTTTCTCTTTTTATTGCAAGAGTTGCCTTACCTTCTTTCACAAAGACCACTGCTGGTCGGGGCTGCCTGTTGTAATTGTTCGACATTGCATATCCATAGGCACCAGTTACAGGAACGACCACGATATCTCCTATCTCAGGAAATGGTAGTTTAACATCGCGAATGAGTATGTCACCGTTTTCGCAGTGCTTACCTGCTATTGTTACAGTTGTTTCAGGAGCCCTGTTCATTTTGTTGGCAATAAATGCCTCGTAGACCGCTCCATAAAGCATTGGTCTTAGATTGTCTGACATGCCACCGTCGACTGAAACATAAAGTCTCACACCTATTACATCTTTGATTGTTCCTACCTTGTATAGAGTAACAGCAGCATTAGCCACTATACTTCTTCCAGGTTCTATGGCAACAACCGGCAAACTGAGTCCTCTTGTAGAAAATTCTTCCTTAAGTGCTTTTGAAAGAGTGCTTATAAATTCTTCTATTGAAGGAGGTTCGTCAGTCAAGCGATACGCTACACCTAGCCCACCGCCTAAATTTATTATAGAAGGTAGATAATTCGATCTTTCCTTAACGCTTAAACAGAAATCTGCCATTACTTTGCAAGCTGCAATAAATGGTTCCAGGGAAAATATTTGAGAACCTATGTGCATATGAAATCCTTTCAGTTCCAGATTCTTGCTGTTAAGGACTTCAATAACTGCTTCATATGCCTGTCCAGAAGCCAGACTGAACCCAAATTTAGAATCCACCTGACCTGTCTGGATATAGGTGTGTGTTTTAGGTACTATGCCAGGGGTTATCCTTACAAGTACGTCCTGCTTTAAGGAGCGCTTCCTAAGTATTGAACTGAGCCTCTCTATTTCATCAAAAGAATCGAGTACAAAATAGCCTACACCGTTTTCAATTGCAAACTCTATTTCCTCATCTCCCTTGTTGTTTCCGTGAAAAAAGATTCGTTCAGCTGGAAAACCTGCTTCCAAGGCAGTATATATCTCACCACCGGTAACACAATCAAGGTAGGCTCCTTCCTCAGATGCGATTCTTGCCATATATTTACAAAGGAAAGCCTTACCTGCGTAAGCAACAATGGCATCTATTCCATTTTCTAAGAATGCATTTCTGTACCTTCTTAACTGTTCTCTGATATGATTTTCATCATAGACAAATAGAGGGGTCCCAAACTCTCTTACTAAATCGACAGTATCGACGCCACCGATTTCAAGATTGCCTTTTTCGTTTATTCTTGAACTTCTTGGAAAAACTTTTAAAATGTCCACCTCGTCTCCAAAAACTAAATTGTTTTTGAAGTTTAGCAAAAATTTTAGATTAATTGAATAAACACAAAAAAATTATCATCATTCTACATTCGCTCAGGACTAGATACTCCAATAAGACTAAGTCCGGTTGACATCACTGTTTTTACTCCATTAATAAGTAGTATTCTTGCTTTACTCTTTTTCTCGTCTTCACCGATTACCCTTACCTTTTGATAAAAAGAGTGAAAGTTTGAAGCAAGTTCTATGAGGTAGGACGGTAAGTGGTGAACATCTCTCGTTTTTGCACATACTTCAACAGTCTCAGGGAATAGAGAAAGAAGATATATCAAATCCAGTTCCTCAGCAAGATTAAGTTCCTTAACAAGTTCAACTTCATCTTTATTAACTTTTAGCCCTTCTTCCTCTGCTTTTCTAATTATCGAACAGATCCTTGCGTGTGCATATTGCACATAGTAAACAGGGTTTTTCTGTGATTGTTCGCGAGCAAGATCGATATCAAAATCGAGAGTTGAGTCTGTACTTTTAGAAACAAAGAAAAATCTCAGTGCATCCTTGCCAACCTCTTCCATCAGTTCCTCAAGAGTTATCATCTCTCCAGTTCTTTTTGACATTCTTACAGGCTTGCCACCTGATAAAAGATTGACCATCTGCCCTATGATAACCTCCAAGAATTCCTTTCCATATCCAAGCGCCTGCATCGAAGCTACCATACGTGGTACATATCCATGATGGTCTGCCCCCCATATATCAATTACCTTGTCAAAACCTCTTTCTTTTTTATCTATGTGATATGCAATATCTGCCAGAAAATAGGTCGGTTCACCATTGCTCCGAATAAGCACTCTATCTTTTTCGTCGCCAAAATCTGTTGATCTAAACCAGACTGCACCATCCTTTCGATAGACAAAACCCTTCTCCTCAAGCATTTTTACGGCCTGTTCAAGTTTTCCACTCTCATGAAGTGTCCTTTCTGAAAACCAAACATCGAATCTCACATCCATTTTGTTCAGTACCTTTTTTAGATGTTCAAGAACCATTTTGTAGGCAACATCTTTAAATAATTGCTTGCGCTCTTCAAAATTGATTTTCATAAATTCATCTCCGTATTTGTCAGCAATCTCCCTGGCAATTTCGACTATATAGTGCCCGCGATATCCTTCTTCAGGAAACTCAGGTTTTTCGCCAAATAGTTCTGAATAACGGCAGGCAACTGATTCTGCAAAGATATCCATTTGTCTGCCGGCATCATTTATATAAAACTCACGCGTTACATCAGCACCAGACTTCTCCAGCATCCTTGCAAGCGTGTCTCCATATGCTGCCCATCTTCCGTGTCCTATGTGCATTGGACCTACAGGGTTGGCTGAGACGAACTCAACCTGTATCTTCATTCCCTTATAAATGTCGACCTGTGCATAGTTTTCCCCAAAAAGAAGTATTTCTCTGAGTTCATCATGTAAAATTTCAGAGCTTAAAAATAGATTAACAAAACCTGGACCAGCAACTTCTACCTTGCTGAAATAACTCGAGGTCTCTAAATATTTAACAATATCGCTACCAATTTTTCTTGGATTCTGCTTAAGTTTCTTTGAAAGAATGAAAGCAACGTTGACTGCAAAATCGCCGTGTTCTCTTACCCTGGGTCTTTCAACCTGAAATTCTATATTGCTCAGATCTTTTCCGTACAGGTTTGCTATTGCTTCAGATATTATCTTCCTTATTTTTTTTGATAGCATTGGTCCTCCGCTTGTAGAGTCTTGAAGTTAATATTTTATCAGTTTGAATTATTTGCGATGATATGGATGGCCAACAAGTATCGTGAATGAACGATAAATTTGCTCAAGCAATACAATTAATGCAACCCTGTGCGAAAAGGTCATATCTGAAAGAGAGACTGTTTCGTTCACATTCCCAATGATATTCTTATCCAGTCCAGCATCGCTTCCAATCAGAAAATCAATATACTTAAATCCTTCAAGGGCTTTCTCAAGCATTGAAGCAAATTCTTCTGAGTTCAATTTTTTTCCTTTTTCGTCAAGAAGAACAACAAACTCTCCTTCTGAAATCATTTTAGATATCTTGGTTGACTCGCTTGCTCTTCTTTCTGGAAGTGACCTCTTGGGAGATTCCTTGATACTTTTTAATTCAATGCCGCAGAAATTAGAAATGTTGGAAACCAACTTATCTATGAGAGGTTTTGCTTCCTTATCTGGTTTTCCAACAGCAAGTATTCGAATTCTTTTTGAACCAAAACGTTTTAGCAATTATCCGACAATGACCTCCGAACCGTTAAAGATTAAGCCGGTCTTTACAGGCTTTTCTTCAAGCACCACTTCAACCTCTCTCTTTTCGTCATTTCTGTAGTAGACAATTTTCACCTTATCGCCAGGTTCTCTCGTTCTTACCTGGCTTACCAGATCTTCCATTGACCTTATTGGTGTTCCATCCAATTGGACTATGATATCTCCTCTCTGAAGACCAGCCTTTTCAGCTGGGCTACCAGGTATGACCTGAACAACAATTGCGCCTTCTTTTACTCCGCGAGGAAGTTTTTCTGGATACTTCGATGCATCATCTCCATATATTCCTATGAAAGCATGAGAAGCCTTGCCCTTCTTTATTAAATCTTCAGCAATTCTCATCGCATCGTTTATGGGGATAGCAAAACCAATGCCCTGATAGCCACCAGACCTAGAATAAATTAATGTGTTTATACCTATAACTTCACCTTTGGCATTACATAATGGTCCACCACTGTTTCCTGGGTTAATGGCTGCATCGGTCTGGATGAGATTGGTATAAAGGTAGGTTTGCCCTGAATCATCAGTAGCCTGTATATTCCTGTGGAGTGCAGATATCACACCAGCAGAAACCGTATAGGAAAGACCAAATGGATTACCGATCGCTACAGCAAGCTCGCCAACCTTGATCTTTGATGAATCCCCAATGTCTGCTGAGGGAAGATTCTTAGCTTCAACCTTAACAACTGCAAGATCGCTTTCAGGATCGACACCGACTACTCGTCCCTGCATTTCCTTGCCACCGTGAAAGATTACTGTAATATTGGACGCACCTGAGATAACATGGTTGTTTGTTACTATGTAGCCGTCTTTTCGAATTATGATTCCTGTTCCTATACCAGTAACCTTTTCTGAAAACGGACCGTAAAAGAAATCGTAGTATTGTTCAAGTTTTTCAGTACGTATATTTACAACACTCTTTTGAACTTTCTCTGCAACAGCCGCTACTGGTGTATAAATATCATCTGACTCAATCTTAACATTCTTTGTAATGGACCCTTTATCTTCTTTAAGCGAAGATAAAGTTTCCTTCAGCTTTCCTTGTATGAAAAGTTCGTTAAAAGAAAGCCCTGTTGCTGAAGATAGGGCGGCCGTTGCAATAACGGCACCAATAACTACTCCTAAAATCAGCACTGATAACCATTGAAGCACTCTTTTTGTGTCCATTAAAACCACCTCAGGTTAGATGCTAATATGATTTTATGAAATTATTATGAAGTTTAAATTAATGTTAAGTAAATTTTCAGGCAGGTGGCAACAGAGAAAAGATCCTCGAAGCATAGAACACAAAAAACAGTACCAAGAGAATGTTAAATGAAATTGCAAAAGCAGGAATTTGAGAACCATACTCGTCGCTTATTTCTGAGTCTGATGCAATAAGAAAGGCGTTCTTTAAAATCTTTAAGTAATATCCCAGAGCAACAGCTGAAAACAAGCCCCCCACAATAGCAATGCCTGTTTTACCTGATAAGACTAATTCCTTTAAGAGAAAGTACTTTCCAAAGAAAACAGGTAAGGGAGGTATGCCAGCCATCGAGATTAATGCTGAAGCAAAACCAAAAGCCACAATTGGATTTGCTTTTACAAAACCCGCAAGGTCTAAAATCGATGGACGTTTCATCTTTCTATGCGAAAGAATCGCTCCTAAAAGCAAGGAAGTGGATATTCCGTAAACAAACACATAGACAAGTGAAACTCTCTGCATCTGATTGTATGGCAGAAGAAGAGAAGTAGCGATAAATGAAGCATGGGAAATAGAAGAGAGAGCGATTATTCTAAATAGGCTTTTTTCGGCAAGCGCTGAAAGGTTTGAATAAATCCAGGATACTATAATCATTACTGCTAACATAGAGGCAAATAACTCCGATTGAGGAAATGTCCTAAAAAGCGATATCAATGCCAAAAATCCTCCCGCCTTTGGAACAACTACATTGAAGATCAGGGCGTTTAGATTCTGGCCTTCGTAAAAATCGGGAGCGTAAAGCTGCCATGGAAACAATGCGACCTTATAAGCAAGTGCAGAAAGTATAAGAATTAAAGCAGCATCTGCAATTTCATTGTGATTTGTTGCGTATGTCATATAGCTTGACACGTTTTCAAAACCTGTACTTCCTGAGAGCGCTGCCAGTAAGGCAGTACCTATAGCAAAAATAGCAGAGGCAAGTCCACCAAAAAGGAAGTACTTGCTTGACGCTTCTAACTCAGTAAGTGATTTCTGATAGCAAGCAAGAGCATAGGATGCTATTGAAGAGACTTCAAGAGCAATCAGTAACGTTAATAGATCGCTGGCTTCCACCATAACCAAAGAACCTAAAAGGGAAAGAAAAGTGAGCGATAAGAATAGGCCATCTGTCTTAGTATTAATTAAAGGACTTGCAAGGTATAAAGATACAACAACAAAAAGCAAGACCAAAATTATTCTTGCAACAGCAGTAAAACCATCGAGATTAAGACTTGTAAAACCAAATGGAAGTTCTGCTGGAACAAAAATTACTGATAAAAGGAGAAAAACAACCAATAAGAAATACACACTTCGTAGCCATTTTTCACGTTTGATAATTATGTCAGATGCCAGTAAAATCAGGGCACTATAAAGAGCAATTGCTTCTGGTTGTAACCATTGAGCCAAGGTCTGCGACATTTTTACGCCTTCCCCATAATTTTAATGATTATTTGAGGAAAAACTCCAGATAAAACAATTCCAATCACAAATACCCATATGACAAACTTCTCATTAAACGGAAGATCTGCCAAAAATCTTGGTTTTTCCTCCTCAACTCC
>JAOADC010000066.1 GCA_026417515.1 Actinomycetota bacterium | reverse complement strand
ATTTATTTCTTCAATTGTGCGTTAGAATAATCGGATTTTTTAAAGGAAGTTTGTGGTTAAAGATTAAGATTTCCACCAATCTCAATATCTCTCAATTAGAAAAACTCCGAGAAAAACAGCTAGGGCACCCATTATTGAAAGAAAGTTCAGACGCTCACCTAAAATCCAGATTGAGAATATCATTGTATAAATAGGAATCAAGTACAGGAAGGCACTGACTTTTGTTGCTTCAAGATGTTCAAGCGCCTGAACCCAGATTATATATCCAAAAAAACTTGAAAATATAGAAAGAACTATCAAATTGATCCAGTTAGAAAGCGATAGTTTTAAGAGCGCATCGATTGTTGAAGGCCTTAAGAAAAGCATAAGTATGAGACTGCCAAACATCATCGTGTACATCGAGTAATAAAGCCTGCTTATACCTTTAAGAGATCCTCCAATACTCCTGCCAAAAATAGTGTAAAGTGCCCACGAAAGTGGCGAAATAAATACAATTAGAGATCCTATTATCGCTTTTGTTCCGTGAAGACTATTGGCATTCTCCTGCGAAATGATTATGAGTGCAGAACCAACCAGAGCAACCAGAATACCAAACGCCTTAAAATAATTCATCTTCTCGTCAAGAAATGTGGAAGCAAATATGGCTGTAAAAATTGGAGAGGTAAAAACAATCAGGCTAGCAACACTTGCTGGCGTGTACTGTTCTCCATAGTTCAATGCAAGATGATAACAGACAACGCCAACGATTCCTAGAAGTACAAGTTTCCAAATATCACTACGATGTATACGAGGAGGAATTTTTCCTTTGGTAATTTCGACTAACATAAATATTCCAATGGCGATAAGAACAAAAAAGAAGCGCAGAACAGTTAAATCCATTGGGCTTAACTGTTTAAGAAGTGATTTGATACCAACAAATGCATAGCCCCAAAAACCCATAAGTAAAGCAAGTGTGAGGTAAAGCTTAGCAGTATTAGTATTCGGTCGTGAATTTTTACTCATCATAAAAAGATAAATTACAACTTAAACTGTACCATTTCAATAGAAAGTTTGTTACTGTTTTTCTAAATTTTTAGAAAGCGTAGTATAATAATATACGCTATATTAGCAATCATCGAGTTAATTTGCTAATATAAAGAGGTGGTTAAGCGATGCCAATTTATGAATATAAGTGCAAAGAATGCGAATATGTTTTTGAAAAATTTCAATCTGTTTATGACGCTCCTGAAAAGACCTGCCCTGCTTGTGGAGGAGAAGTAAGAAAGGTTCTTTATCCTGCTGGATTGGTTTTTAAAGGAAGCGGTTTTTATATTACAGATTCAAGGAAAAATTCAAACTCAACGAAGGCTGAAGCAAAAGAAAACAGTTCCTAAATTCCGAGATCCTTTCTTAGTTCCTCAATGATCTTAATAGCTTCTTCAGCCCTATCCTCAGGAACCAGGAGCTCTCCCCACCTTCCTTCGAGCAAAGGTCCTATTCCAATTGCGCCTTCGCCAAAGAATGAAGGATCGAATGCTGGAATAGAAAACTTCCGCAGTATTGAAGGAATTCCTGCTTCTTTTAAATATTGTTGAATTGAAAGCGCTTCCACTTCGTTAGAAAGCGTAATGATTGGTACATAGTTTTTTTCTTCCATTTTTAATACCTGATTTCAAACCCCTTCAAACCTTCAGGTTTTTCATATATAACATCTACCTTTTCGACGCGTGCATTTGGAGGCCCTATCCGACACCATTCAATTGCTTTATTAATCTTTTCTTCATCGCCTTCAAAAACTGCTTCGACTCTTCCGTCTGGAAGGTTTCTTGCCCAACCGCTCAAACCCAGCTCTTCTGCCACTCTTTTCGTAGATGATCTGAACCAGACTCCTTGAACCTTGCCGGATATAAAAATATGGGCTCTTCTCATCTTCCTAACGATTAAGCTTCTTAACTTCACCAGTAGCAATATAGATAATTCTTTCAGCGATATTCGTTATATGGTCCCCTATTCTTTCGAGATATCTTCCAACCAGGAGAAGGTGGGCTCCCCTTGTTACATTCTCCGGTGATTTTTTCATCAGTTCGATGATTTCATTAAAGCTCCGCCTGTATAAGGCATCAACCTCACTATCCATTTCGCCAACTTGATAGCATGATTCAACATCAAGTTCTGCATATGCCTTTAATGAAAGATTGAGCATCTCTGTATCCAACTCTGCCATTCTGGGAAAATCCTTGTAAGGTTTGAGTGGCGGTAAATTTATCATCTCCTTTGCAACAAAGGCAATATCAACACTGTAATCAGCAATCCGTTCCACATCGCTAAGAATCTTGAAAGCTGCAGTTATTATCCTCAGGTCAGTCGCTACAGGTGCCTGTGTTGCTATAAGTCTCGCGCATCTTGCTTCAAGTTTGGAATATGTATCATCAACCAGGTCTTCATACTCAAGAACTCTAGCTATCTTCTCTTCATCACGCTCAACCAATGCATCCATTGAATTCTTTATCATCTGAGAAGTGATCTGACCCATCTCAATTATTTCTTTTTGTAGTTTCTCAAGTTTCCTCTGAAACAGAGATCTCAAAACCATGGCGTCACTTCCTTACCAATCTTGCACTTTGATTATAAGTCAGATAAGTTTGCAATTAAACAGATTAATGGTGGCGCATACGGGATTCGAACCCGTGCCTCAGCCTTGAGAGGGCCGTATCCTAGGCCACTAGACGAATGCGCCTGATAACGAGAATTATTATATCAATTAGCATCGTGTTTTAAGGATGACTCCGAAACAAAGCTTTTGAAGAAACGATGATGGCAATTCCTGTAATTATGTTCATAAAAGATGGAGTGATTCCATTAAATATCATCCAGTAAAAGTAAGTGTTTAAAGCACCTTTTATGATGGATAAAATTCCTGATGAAAAAAGCAATTTAGATAATATTTTCTGATTTTTCCTTATAAAAAATGGTGCGGCAAGAAGAAGAATAAGAGATAGAAAAAGAAGAAAATCCCCTGGTAGAAAAAAATACCATAATCTTTTCATTTCCATAGCCACAGGATTAAACTCATATTTAGGGGAAATGAAAGGAAAATAGAAACTTCCAGCAAAACTAATTGAATTTAAGAGAAAAGAAAAAACGATTGATGTTATTGCAAGTAAACGCTTCAACGTCTCTATCCACCTCTCTTAACTGGATTCCTTCGAATAATCAAAATAAGTTTTAAAAATGGCATAAAGAACCAGAAAAACTAGAATAAGAAAACCAGGCGCTAGAAATAATTCAAGTGCATTCATCCAAACTTTTTTCAGTGTAAACATATAAAGGTTTGCAAATACGAAAGAAAAGGAAAGCATAACATTGGAAATAACTGAAAGCGAACTAAATAATTTGTTCTTTCTGAAACCTACCATATCAAAAAAGATTGCCAATAAAATCAGAGCACAAGTTGCAGATAGAATGTGCCAGTGGCCAACAGCAAAGGCTCTCTCAATGGATATTGCTTTATCTGATCGAAAATAGTGCAGATTGATGGCAACATATACTCCAGGGGCTGTGACGCTCAAATTAACAAGAAAAAGGTGGTAAACAGATAACATTTCAAATACATTTGATTGCTTTTTTGTCAGGTATTTCTTTAAAGCGTGAAAGGCATAAACAAAGGAGGCAAAAATTAAAAGCACTGCCCCGATATTGATGATTTTATGTGCTTGCTTCTCAAGCGATTTAATAACAACTGCCCAGGTTGAAAATGATGTGACAAGAACGCCAATTAGAAAAAGATAATAAAAAGATTTGATTTTCTGCTTGTAGTATTCAAAATGTCTTGTGAGCAAGAAAAGCACTGATGCTGCAACCAGAGCAACCATTATATGAAGATGAGAAATTAACGCTCTTTCAAGTAAGTTATGGCTTCTTCTTATTATGTCTTCAGCAAGAATTGCCTTAAATCCTGAACCAAAATGGGAACCTATATATGCACCAATGCCAGCTGAAACAAGAACTGATGCAACCAGTACTGCAAGAGAGATTCTTTCTATGTTTAGCCCAAATCCTTCAGTCTTAGGATTTAGCACCACATAAAAAAACTGAAGTCCACCATAGAAGACGATTGCAAGTCCTGTTACGAACAGTCCATGTAGAACCACTCCACCAGAGAAATAGGCAAAAATCAAACCGGATAGAGAAGACATTATTGATCCAAAAGTGAGAGCGCTACAAGAACGATCTTTTAAACGATTTTCAATTTTCAAAGTATTCAGGATAAGAATAGCAAGAAGACTTATAAAAGGTACAGCTATGGTGTGGTAGACAATTACTATCCTCGCCTGCCTGGATAGGGTCTCAAAACCAGGAAGTAGATTTTTTAATCCCACGATATTTGAAACAGGACCTGATAAAAGCGAATAAAAAAGAGTGATGATAAGTATGAGAGCCGTGTGCAGCGCAGCAATCTTTGCTGTATTATCAATTCTAAAATTAATATGCATAAATGCCTACGATTCTTAAGTCTTATAATATATCGTTAATCATTCCTAAATGTTAAAATTTTAATAATAAAAGCTTCAACCCTTTGAAATAAAAAGAAGTTTTGCCAAAGAAGTGTATTCTCTATTTTTAAAAGAGAATGTCACCTGATCTTCTTCAGTGACTTTAGCGCTATCAAAAAAATTATCGATTTCGTTGAATAGAAAATCGAAATCACTTTTCAATTTCCAACTCTCTTCTACATTTTTTTTATCAAGTAGCAATATATATATTCTATTATTAGGACTAAATCTTTGTTCCCCTTGATTCTCATAAAGCCATTTAATTATTTCCTTAGGATTTTTCAAATTTCTGTTTAAGCTATGATCTTTTCGTAAATAAGTTATCTTTAGATCGAAAGGATAATCATCGAAAAATATATCTATTCCTAGTTTATGTTTTAACGTTGGGATGACTCTTGGATGCTGGCTAATATGATCTTCTATTAAGACAGTTGTCCAATGATTATACCAAGTAGCAATCAAATAGCTTTTTATTTCTTCTTGAAATCTATTTCTTACTTCATTTATAAGTTCATCATATCTTGCAAATTTTCTTACGTACTGACTTTGGATCATTTGATCTAATCCACCTTGAACCGTGCCCCATTTGTAGTTCTTAACTTTTAATAACTCCTGTTTTAATTCTTCATCAGAAATAATTTTTTCTTGTCTTTCTTTTATTAAATCCAAATATCTCTTTTTCATAAAACCATCGATCAAATCCATGGAAATATCAATAAGTTTTTCTATTAGTTCTGAACTACTACCTCTTGAATCGATGCCAGAATCTTTGGCTAATTGCATCAAATGATCTTTTTTCATGCATTCTAGTTTGAGTTTCTTTAATTCTTTTTGTGTCAACTTATTCATTATTTTTTCTGAAGCAACAAGATATACTCATGTTTAAATATATAAAACCCTCCAACTAAAGCCCTATATCTCCAAAGGTTTTCTTGGTTTCTTTTTGCACGATTATTGACCATATTTTTAACTACTATACTCTTCAATTTCAAATCATCTCTGATAAGTAAACGTTGCAATATCATAAATCCTAGTGGAATCCACTCAGATTTTTCATATTTATCTCCAATGATTACTGCCAAATAATGATTTATTTCGAGCAAATCTATGAAGTTGGTGACAACTTTATCAAATAGATTTAAGAAATCTTCAACTGATCCTGCATTGCTTAGATCATTCGGATTATCACTAAATTTTATAATATCGTGGTATGGAGGATGAAGAATAATTAATTGAACATTTTTCCTATTATAAAATTTTAAAATTTCATTTACTTTATTTCTCGTTTCAATTTTTGTGCTATCTCCTACTAAAACTTCTGTAAAGACTCTTCCGTCAAATAAAGATTTTTGATTTATTCTTTCTTTGGCTAACTCAGCAATTTCTGGTAATAACTCAATTCCAATTCCATTTCTTTGCAATCTTCTGCATTCAATTAATGTCGTTCCGCTTCCTAAAAAAGCATCTAAGACGACATCATCCTTTTTAGTAAACCTTCTAATTAATTGATAAGGGATTTGGGGTACGAAATTGCCATGATAATCCCCTTTATGAGGTCCAGATTTATCTCTTTCTTCAAAAATCCATAGGCTATCTGTGATGATATCTTTATATTGCTTCCATTTTTTTAAGTCCAAATCATTTATCTTACGCATATATAAATCCTACTATTTTTTGGAGGTGGCTGGGGGAGGAGGATTCGAACCTCCGCTATGGAATCCAGAGTCCCACGTCCTACCGCTAGACGATCCCCCAGAATTGCATCTTAATAATATCAACAGATTGTTCGAATTTTCAAGTATCTATTGACGTGAATATTAATTTAGTATATAAATTATTTAGATACTTAACTTTTGGAGGTCTGAATGAGCGGAAAAGCAATGATAGAGTCGGTAAACCTTACAAAAAAGTTCGGTAATTTTACAGCCGTTGACGGAGTAAACTTCACAGTTGAACAGGGAGAAGTTTTTGGGTTTTTAGGACCCAATGGGGCGGGAAAGTCTACCACCATAAGGATGCTTACGACCCTTCTGATGCCAACTTCAGGAACTGCAAGCGTTGCTGGATACGATATTGTTAAAGAACCTGACAGGGTAAGACAAAACATCGGTCTGGTGGCTGAAAAAGTAATTCTTTACAACAGACTAACAGCCATGGAGAACCTTCTTTTCTTTGGACAACTGTATGGCCTTGATGAGAAAACGATTCGAGAAAGGGCAAGAAAATGGCTCTCACTTCTTCATATGTTGGAATGGGCAGACACTCTTGTTATGAAGTTTTCCACAGGAATGAAGCAGCGCGTAAACATTGCAAGAGCTCTGCTCACTGAACCAAATGTTCTTTTCCTGGACGAGCCGACGCTTGGCCTTGATCCTCAAACAAGGAATCTAATAAGAAATTTCATAACTGATTTGAAGCAACATGGCGTTACTGTTGTCCTTACAACTCACGATATGCTGGATGCTGAACTTCTTTGCGATAGAGTGGCTGTTATAGACCATGGCAGGATAGTTGCTATCGATACAGTGGAAAATCTTAAAAAACTTATTCCTCATAAAGAGAACCCTAATCTTGAGGATGTCTATCTTTACCTTACAGGCGAAGAAATAAGAGACAGGGCATTTGAAAAAGCTAGACCAGAAGGAATTATTCATGGATAAGGAGGTTGAATAATGAGGAAAACTCTCAAAGAAATCTGGATTATAGCAAGAAAAGATTTGATTGAATTTTCAAGAGATAGGATGAGGCTTTTTTCTTTTTTCATTATGCCAATCTTTATGATGATAATGGTTGGCTTCATCTTTCCCAACGAGAATGCATTAAAAAACGCAAAAATTGGTTTAGTTAATCTGGACAATGGTTCACGTTCGAAGCAGTTCGTAAAAATGCTCGAAGTAGCAAAACTGGAATCTAACGAAAAGATGTTTAAGTTAAAAACCTATGATTCCTTAGAAAGTTTAAAAGAAGGCATACGTTCTCACGAAATTAATGGTGGCATTTTTATTGACAAAGACTTCAGCAAAAAAATTGATTCTTTCAGGCAGGCAGAATTGATAGTTGTTGAAGACCAGGCCAATCCTCAAGCATCTCAAACCTTTACTCAAGCCCTGTCCAGAATGGTTGAAATCTATTCAAAAAGAATCAGCGCTGAAAAGATTGCAGTTCAACAAAGAATGCCATCAGAAACAATAAAATCCATTGTTGAACCAGTAAAAGTAAAGATAGAAGGAATTGTCAAAGGAAAACGCAATTACTTTGAGTTTGTCGCTCCGGGAATTATTGCTATGATTGTGATGACTGCTGTTCTAACAGGCCTTGCTGCTGCCATTTCGCGAGAGCGTGAGATTGGAACACTTGATGGAATTTTAATTTCACCAATTAATCGTGTTGCTATCGTTTTGGGTAAGGCTCTGGCACAGGCAGTGAGAGGCCTTGTTCAAGGAAGCATCGTCTTAATTCTTGCTTCAATTGTTTTTGGTGTAAAGATTGCAGGAAGCCTAATTCTGGTTCTTATCATCCTGATACTTGGAATTTTTTCTTTCGTTGGTTTTGGAATACTTGTATCAGCATCTGCTGCTGAACAGGAAACAGCAACACAATTACTTTTTATGTTCCAATTTCCTATGCTTTTCTTATCTGGAGTTTTCTTCCCTATTTCAATGATGCCAGTTTTTATGCAGTACCTTTCTAAAGCGATACCATTAACATATGCTATTGAGGCTTTGAGAAAGGTGATGGTTCTTGGTGGCGGTATAAATTCCGTTAAGAACGAAATGCTCGTTCTTGCTTTATTTGGAATTGCTACGACATCGATTTCCGTTCCACTTTTCAAGAAAATGATTACCAGGTAATTGAGATGAATAGAAAAAGGCTACTTGAAGAAATATTCGAAGAATTTGAAAGATTTAGAAGGAATTTTTCAGCACAAAAACGAAGGACTTTATGTTTTAAAGAGTTAACGCCAGTTCAGTGGCAGATAGTAGTCTTCATATCAAAAAAAGGTCCCTCCAGCCCCACTGAACTGGCTTCTCATCTTGGTATTTCAAAAAGCGCCGTCTCACAACAGCTCGATTCATTAGAAGCTAAGGGTTTTGCTTCGGCAACAATAGGATCTCCTGATAAAAGGAAAAAGGTTTATTTCTTAACTGACAAAGCGCAGTCATTTATCAATAAGGCAAGAAGTGAAGTAATCGGTGCATTGAGAGAAAGTTTTTCAAGTTTTACTGACGACGAACTATCACAGTTCCTTTACTTGCTTAAGAAACTCTCAAGCAAAGATTAGCGTTCTTATAGTAACTATTAAAGATTTTTTTTGTTATACCGATAACTAACATATGACCGATAATATTCTTGAAACCCACATTAACCAAGAAAAATTGCTTTTCAAATTTGAACTAGCAAAAGGTTTACTTCGCTTCTTTTTAATCTTTGCCATATATTGGACATTTCATTCAACTATTAACTTAGAAAGCAAGAATTTTATAGCTACAAACCTTCCTAAACTTTTGGTCGCAATCAACCTTCTTTACGTGCTTCTTCTCTTAACCTTTAAAGAAAGATTAATTCAGAACATCGTTTACCTTAAGGCATTTCATTATCTCTCTCTCATTCTCTGCCCTCTGGTTTTTTCGCTGGCGATCAAGTATACAGGTGGAGAAAACTCAGTTTTCGTTGGTTTTTTCTACTTCTACTTGGTCGTCATACCACTTGCACAAATAAACTTCTCTACTATTGAGACTATATTTAGCGAAATCCTTATTATTCTTTCCTACCCTATCTTGCTTAATGCTATAACAGAAGTAAGGAATCCTTCAAAAGTTCTTTGGCAGATAGGATTTGAAATCGTTATTGCTGCAACCATTATGATCTTTTACGCTGTAATAAAGCAGGAAAACAAACAGCTGACAGAATTGTCAAAGAGGCTCTACCACCTATCCATTATGGACCCACTGACAGGACTTTACAATCGAAGGTTCTTCTTTGAAGTTCTTGAAAAGGAAGTCGAAAAATCGTTGAGGAACAATAGCGTTCTGTCCGTTGCGATAGGCGACTTCGATAATTTCAAAAACATTAATGACGAATATGGACACGAAGAAGGTGATAAAGTTTTAAGAGAGGTCTCACAAATAATTAAAGATTCACTTAGAAAAATGGATATTCCTGCAAGAATTGGCGGTGAAGAGTTTGTAATACTGATGCCTCAGACAGATAAAAAAGATGCCTGCACAGTCATAGAACGGGTGCGGAAAAATGTTGCAGAAAGAACAAAGGAAGTTTTTAATAAGAGCCTTACCATCAGTTTTGGCATTGCAACCTTTCCTGAAGACGGAAAAAATGCTGAAGTAATACTAAGAAGAGCAGATAGAGCCCTTTACGAATCGAAAAGGCAGGGTAAAAATAAGGTTACTGTTTGTGAAGGAATGATTGGTTAAAGAAATAGAACTGCCTTTTCCAGCCTACGTAATGTTCTCTCCTTCCCTAAAATTTCTAAAGACTCAAAAAGTGGTGGTGAAACCAACCTACCAGTTACAGCAACTCTCACTGCCTGAAATACCTTCTTTGGTTTCTCTTCTAAACGTGCAACTAATTCTCTTAACGCTTTCTCAATTTCGCTCCTATCCCAGTTTGAAAGTGCTGAAAGTTCATCACGGGCTTCTTTTAAAATATCTTTAAAACCACTGGAAGCAGCTACCTTTTTAAGATCTTTCTCATCAATGCTAAATTCATTCTCTTCTATAAAGTAAAAGTAAGTCCAATCTACAAAATCTCTTAATGTCTTCATTCTTTCTTTTGTCAGTTCTACTAACTTATAAAAATTCTCATCTATCTCAAAATTCTCTCCGTAATCCGATTTAACATAGGGTTCAATTCTTTTGGCTAGCTCCTTCGTATCGAGTTGACGAATCCAGACACCATTCAGCCACTCAAGTTTCTGGAAATCAAAAACAGCAGGATTAGCAGAAACACGGCTCAGATCAAATTTTTCAATCAGTTCTTGAGGAGTAAAGAAAGTAGTTTTATCGTCGAAAGACCATCCAAGAAGAGCAAGGTAGTTTACCATTGCTTCTGGAAGATAGCCTTTGTTCTTAAATTCAAAAACTGCTGTTGATCCATGTCTTTTTGAAAGCGGTTTCTTGTCAGGTCCAAGAATCATTGAAAGATGAGCAAATTCTGGAACTGGATAACCTAAGGCTCTATAAATGAGAACCTGTTTTGGAGTATTTGAAAGATGATCATCTCCTCTTATGACATGGGTTATCTTCATAAGTGCATCATCTACAACGACTGCTAAATTGTAGGTAGGAGATTTATCAGAACGTGCAATTACAAAATCGTCAAGCTGGCTTAAATCAAATTCTACTTCTCCTCTAACTATGTCATTAATTTTTATTCTGCCTTCAAGTGGCGTTTTAAACCTTACAGCAGCTGGCTCCCCTCTTCTTATTCTTTCTTCCGCTTCTTCAAGACTTATATTTCTGCATTTTCTTGGATAGCGAAATGACAGCTTTCTGCTTAAAGCATCCTCTCGCATCTTCTCTAATTCTTCTGGAGAACAAAAGCAGTAGTAAGCACTTCCAGATGATAGAAGTTGTTTAATTGCTTCTTCATAAAGATGAGATCTTTCAGTTTGACGATATGGTCCGTAAGGACCGCCGATTTCAGGACCTTCGTCCCACTGAAGCCCTAACCATCTCATATCTTCTAATATCGCTTTTATTGCCTCATCTGTTGATCTCGATTGGTCAGTATCTTCTATTCTTAAAATAAACTTACCACTGTGCTTTTTTGCAAATAAAAAATTGTAAAGAGCAGTTCTTGCGCCTCCAATATGGAGCCAACCAGTTGGACTAGGGGCAAATCTAACTCTTACTGTCATTCTACCTCCAAAAACTCTAACTCGACTTCTTCACCCAAGGACAAACCTAATATTTTATCAGCACTTTCTAAGTTAGCAGAAATTGCAATGTAACCAGAAGAATCTTCATAAAAAAATAGTTCTCCTTTACCGAACTGCGAGAAGTATTCACCAAAACTCAGTTCCTTCTCAACCTTGCCTGCCTTCAGTTTGATTTGCTTGGGTTTTCCGTAATTCCTGGAAATATCGTCAAAAGAAACACCTAACCTCAGTGAACCAAACCTGTCAACGTTTGCAACCAGGCATTTCAAACTATTTTTACTAAACTCGACCTTGAATGGTGAAGCAGTCAGGCACTTCTCATCAATCGGTTCTGCTATTTCTTCCGGAGCTAATCCCATTGCAAGCATAGCAGAGGCGGGTGCAAAAATGTCTCTACCATGAAATGTCTTGCTTATCTTCCAAGCCACAAATCTGTCAGGAATAATCTTAAATGCTTGAGCAATTCCTCCAAGTCTTTCTGTTGCTGGAATAAGCAATCCATTGTCAGGTCCCACAAGAAAATGTCCAAATTTGGTCTTCAAAATAAGTGGTGTTCGTTGTGAACCGACTTGAGGATCAACAACTGCAAGGTGTACAGCTTTTTTAAAATGTGGGGCTGCTGAAGCAAGTATGAATGCTCCTTCCAGGACAGAGAAGGGTGTGATTTCGTGGCTTATATCGACAATCATAATATCAGTTGAATAACTTTGTATGGCAGCCTTAACTGAAGCAACATATTCATCCTTGTAGCCAAAATCAGTTGTAAAGGTGATTATCTTACTCATCAACTACGACCTTATCAGATTCTTCATTGAAACCGTATGCTATCTCCAGAACTCTAACTCTCTTATTATTGGGAGAAAAGAGTCTATGAGGAACACCTGCAGGTATGAAAAACTCATCGCCCTGTTTTGCTATATACTCCTTTCCGTTTACGACCACACCCACTTCATCATCCAATATGTACCAGACATCTTCGCGAAAGTGGTGATAGTGGTAAGTTGTTCCCTTACCTGGATAGATCTCAATAACTTTAACAGAGCATGGTTGATTAAAAGCAAGCTGCTTTATCTCTCCCCATTCTCTTTTTATCTTCAATTTTGATACACCTTCTTTTTGTTAAGACAATTGAGAAAACAAACTTGCCATTTCAAGCGCACTCATGGCAGCCTGAAAACCTTTGTTGCCATTCTTAGCACCTGCTCTGTTTATAGCCTGCTCAAGGCTATCTGCAGTCACAACACCAAAAGATATTGGGGTCATTTCCTTTAGGGAGACCTGGGCGATTCCTTTAGCAACTTCAGCAGCCACATAATCAAAATGTGGTGTCTCTCCCCTGATTATGCAAGCAAGAGCAATTAAGGCATCGAATCTGCTTGATGCCGCCACGCGTTTTAAAGTAACTGGAATTTCAAATGCTCCTGGAACCCAGATGATATGGATATCTTCCTCTGAAACATTGTGTCTTTTTAAACAGTCAATAGCTCCTTCTAAAAGCCTTGTAGTTATGGCATCGTTGAAACGAGAAACGACGATACCAAATCTTAAACCCTTGCCATCAAGCTTTCCTTCATAAATCTTTAGCATCACTGAAACCCTCCCCTGTTACTTTATTTAGTCTATCAAGTGATTCAGCTTTTCCTTCTTAGCTTTCAAGTATTCTTCGTTGTATGGATTGGTGCAAGTAACTATTGGCACTCTTTCAACTATTTTAAGTCCGTATCCTTCAAGCCCAACTATTTTTCTGGGATTATTTGTTATCAATCGCATCGAGGTAATTCCTAAATCCACAAGAATCTGAGCGCCAACTCCATAGTCTCTTAAGTCTGGTGGAAATCCAAGTTCTTTATTTGCTTCAACTGTATCCAGCCCTTTTTCTTCCTGGATCTTATACGCTTTTAATTTGTTAATAAGCCCTATCCCTCTACCCTCGTGACCCATCATATATACAAGAACTCCCGTTCCTTCTTCGTTTATCATCTTAAGAGATGCTTCCAACTGTGAACCACAGTCGCACCTTAAAGAATGAAAAACATCACCTGTTAAACACTCTGAATGAACACGAACCAGAATATTTTCCTTTCCCCTAACATCGCCCTTAACCAAAGCAAGCTGAATAGATTTATCAATCTTATACTGATACGCGATTGCTTGGAAATGCCCATATTTTGTTGGTAGATTCACTTCTACGACTCTTTCAACCAGTATCTCTCTCTTCAGGCGATACTTTATCAGATCCGCAATGGTGATTATCTTTAAACCCCACTTTTCGGCAAACTTTTCCAGCTCAGGCAGGCGAGCCATCGTGCCGTCATCTGCCATTATTTCGCAAATAACACCAGCGGGATAAAGCCCTGCCAGTCTTGCAAGGTCAACTGCTGCTTCAGTGTGTCCTGCCCTTTCGAGAACTCCTCCAGGCCGTGCCCTAAGAGGAAAAACATGCCCTGGCATCACAATATCCTCTGCAGTGGTTTCAGGGTCAATTAGAGCTCGGATAACATTTGCTCTATCATAGGCAGAAATGCCAGTTGTCATTTTCCCTTTTACACCAACTGAAACTGTAAATGCAGTATTAAAAGTGGATGTGTTTTCAGTGACCATTGGTGGTATCTTTAACTCATCTATTCTTTCTGGTGCAATGGGCATACATACTAAACCGCGACCGTATTTGGTCATAAAATTGATGGCTTCAGGTGTAACCTTCTCTGCAGCAATAACGAGATCGCCTTCGTTTTCCCTATCTTCATCGTCCACAACTATGACCATTTTTCCTGCTCGAATATCTTCGAGTGCTTCTTCTATGGATGCAAAACTCAATGTTGTTACCTCCCTTCAATAAAGTCTCTTAATCTTTCAGATGATTGTTTTCCTTCAAGAAGTCTGCTTAAATAACGAGCGATTATGTCAACTTCTATGTTTACTTTTGAAGAAACTTTCATAAATCTAAGATTGGTGTTCTCTAAAGTATGTGGAATGACAGCTATTTTGATGATTGAATCATTCACTTCTGCAATCGTAAGGCTTATGCCATCAATAGCCACTGAACCCTTTTCAGCCAAAAACCACTTAAGATTTTCAGGACACCTTATGTAAAAGATTGCAGACTGAGACCTATTTTCAATTCTTACGACTTCACCGACACCGTCTACATGTCCGGTAACTATATGTCCATCGAGCCTGCTATCAACTCTTAGAGATCTTTCTAAATTGACCCTGTCTCCTGTATTTAAATACCTGAAGTTCGTACGTTTATAGGTTTCCTCAACGACCTCCACTTGAAACGAATCTTTAGTTGTTGAAGTGACAGTGAGGCAGGAACCGTTAACTGCAACGGATTCCCCCAACTTCAATTCAGGTGAAAAACTGCATCTTATTTGAATAGTATGAATATCCGCCTTCCTTTTTATAGAAGTAACAACCCCTACTTCTTCTATTATGCCTGTAAACATTTAAACACCACCTCTGGATTAAAATAAACAACCTTTGTATCGCCTTTGATTTCTTCAATGGAATGAAAAATCAATTCAAGGGGTTGCTGAATGGAAAAGCTCTTTTTAAGATCGAAGGCTTTTATTCCGCTTCCTAAGAATTTAGGTGATGTATAGATAATTAATTCATCAAACAGACCTTCTTGCAAGAAACTGGACACAAGATTGCTTCCACCTTCTACAAGAAGACTTCTAACTTCCATTTCATGAAGTTTATTGAGAAAATCTCTAATATCGACTTTGCCTTCCCACTCTCTGGTTGGAATCAGATTTATGAATGATTTGTCAACTTCATTAAATAACCTTTCTGGAAGGACAACAAAATAATCTGACCCCTTAATTAAAGGCTTTATGGCATTAAAAGTATCTCTTGAAGACACTAAAAGAAATCTTTTTATTGGCAGCCTCTTTTTCTTGGAACCTCGATAGGTAAGTTTGGGTTTATCTTTTATAAAGGTTCCTGAACCAACAACAATGGCATCGTGGACTCTTCTTAATTCTTGAACATCATTGCGAGACTCTTTAGAAGTAATCCATTTTGAATTTCCCTGACTGTCTGCAATGTAACCATCCAGAGTCATTGCTAACTTTAGAGTTACGTAGGGCCTACCCTTCGTTAAGGAGGTAAGGTAATACCTATTAACAAAAGCCGCTTCGCGCATCATAAGCCCAACTTCAACTTGAATGCCTGCCTTTTTAAGAATTTCAAATCCTTTCCCAGAAACATTTGGATGTGGATCCTCAACAGCTGCTATAACTCTCTTAACGCCTGCTTTAATTAGAGCATCGACACAGGGTGGTGTTCTGCCATAAAAACTGCATGGTTCAAGAGTTACATAAACATCTGCCCCTGCCGCATCCTTTCCTGCATTTCTTAAGGCAACAATTTCTGCGTGGGGCCCTCCAGGATATTCATGATATCCAGTTCCAATAATCTTGCCTTCTTTAACGATGACACATCCAACCACAGGATTTGGGCTTGCGGTACCGAGACCATTTTTACTTAGATCAATAGCAAGTTTCATAAAACGAGTTTCGGCAACTTCCATAAGAATTTTCTCCAAAAAAATAAATCTTTTTTTCGAGGCAGGTTTATTAACAGGAAGGGAGAATAAATGCGTTATAGAACATTCTTGCCTTCTCCCATCCGGACTTTAACCGTCGGCTCCGGAATTTCACCGGATCAACCTGTCTCTAACGAAAACAGGCTCGCGGGCTCTGCGCCTTTGCGCATCACCGCCGGTCGGGAATTTCACCCTGCCCCGAAGGCTCATTTTTTAATTATAACACATTTCTACTTTTATTACATAAGCATTTCTCCTGCTTGAACGCGATATCCGTTCACAAACTCAAAAGCATCCATTACTCTGGAATTCTCTGGTTGGACTTTCTCCACCTTTAAAAATCCATCTGAAGTACCGATAATCAGGCCTTCCTTGCCTACAGAAACTATTTCTCCCGGATTTCCAGAGGTTCCTTCAATTACTTCTGCCTTCAATATTTTTAGCATTTTTCCACGAAACCGTGTTCTCGCACCTGGTTTAGGTGAGAACGCTCTAATTTTGTTCTTAATCTTTTGGGCAGGTTGGGCCCAATCAATCCAAAGTTCTTCCTTCGTAATCTTGGGAGCCAGTATTACTTCTCCTGATTGTTCCTTTAAGTTAATCTTGCCATTTGAAATATCTTTAAGAACCTTAACAAGAAGCGGAGTTCCTGCTTCTAATAGTTTTTTTGAAAGCGTCTCGTAATTGTCATCTTCGTCTATCTGCACTTTAACATAATCGTAGATTCTTCCTGCATCCATCTCTGCAGAAACCTCTATAATACTGACCCCTGTCTCTTTCCTTCCATCCAATAGTGCTCTTTGAATTGGAGCAGCGCCTCTGTATTCAGGAACGAGACTTGGATGGAAGTTGAGCGTCCAGTCGAATCTTTCTGTAAACCAACTTGGGATGTAGAGTCCAAAAGAACAGACAACCAATATTCTTGCCAAATCTAAGTGGTCAATTTCCTGTTTTAACTCTTCAAATGAACCGATTTCCAAATATGGAATGTTTTTTTCAACAGCAAACTTAGCAACTGGAACAGGAAGAATTTTTAATCCTCTTCCCCTGGGCTTTGGTTTCTGGGTAAGGATGCACGACGGATCCTTGTAACTGGTTGAAAGATTCTTCAGTAATTCAAGCGAGAATTCGTCAGTTCCTGCAAAAACATATTCCATACTCATTCTTTTGTCAGTGTTTTCGTTTCTTCTATCTGTTGTATGTTTTCTTGAAGTTTTTGGATTGCTTCCATTCTCTGTGTTTTTGTGGCTCGGTCAATGATCAATACGCCATCTAAGTGGTCAACTTCATGTTGGATAGCCCTAGCAAGGAGACCATCAGCTTCAAGGAAATTCTTCCTGCCTTTTTCATCTAAAAAAGCGACCTTTACTTTTTCAGGTCGAGTGATGTTTATGGCCACGCCAGGAAAACTTAAACAACCTTCTTCAAAATCAACTTCCTCTTTCGAGTACCAGGTTATTTCTGGATTTACCATAAATATTGGACCTTCACCAACATCGATAACAACCAATCTTAGAGGTATACCAATTTGAGGTGCTGCCAAACCGACTCCATCTGCTCTTTTCATTATCTCGTACATATTTTTAAGCGTTTTTCTTATGTTTGAATCGATGTTCTGGACTTCCTTACTTTTCTCCTTTAGAACTGGTTCACCAAATATTAAGATATCTCGATACTTCAACGCAGCCTCCCGAAATCATAAACATTTCTAATTATCTTTTATTCTAATTCCTCTCACACAAAAAACAAAAACTGCTTAGATTAAAACGACTGGATCCACATCAATTTTAACTTTTGCTGCGCTAGATCTTATGTTTGCACATCTCCTTATTGAATCCAGCGTATTTTTTGTTGGTTCTGAATCAAGCTTTAAAAGTATTTGAACTCTGTAGCGACCATGAAGTTTATAAAGAGGGGCTGGAAGGGGTCCAATAATCTTTATATCCTTTTCAAGAGATTCCTTTAAATTCTTGTAAACCTTTTCTGCAACTTCTATGGCTTCCTTTTCATTTTTTGACTGAGTAAGAACACGAATCAAGAATTTAAAAGGTGGAAGTTCATTAATAAGACGCATCTCTATCTCTCTTTTGTAAAACGCCTCATAGTCTCCATTCACAGCATACTGGATTACCTGACGCTCTGGCTGAAAGCTCTGAACAAGGACCTTTCCTTGTTCATCACCACGTCCTACTCTGCCAGCAAGTTGAACAATCAATTGAAAGGTCCTTTCTTCTGCTCTAAAATCAGGCATATTTAATCCAGCATCTGCGTTTACTATTCCTGCAAATGTAATTTCTGGAAGATGCAGTCCCTTTGCAACCATTTGCGTTCCAACAAGGATAGATGCGTCTCCAGAAATGAAATCAAATAAATTATCTTTACCTTCTCCTCTTCTAGCCACATCTGAATCCAGTCGAACGACTTTAACTTTATCCTTAACAATTTCCTTTATCTGTTCTTCAATCTGTTGAATGCCTCTTCCTTTAAGCGAAATTTTTAAGCTTCCACAATCAGGACAACTTTCATCGGGTTTACGAGAATAACCACAGTAATGGCAGGTAAGTTTTTTCGTGTCTCTGTGAAATCTCAAGAAAACTGTGCATCTTGGGCAGGTTGCAAGGTAGCCACAGTTGCTACATATTTCAACAACCGAGTATCCACGTCTATTGAGAAATATCAGTGCCTTGTTACCTTTTTCAATGGTTTTTGTAAGCTCTTCTTTAAGAACGTCTGTTAAAAATTCTCTATGCCGTTTTAGATCGATGACTTCAATCTCTGGCATCCTTCCACTGACTCTGTGAGAAAGTTTCAAAAGTTCTATTTTTCCATTTTTTGCTTCATACATTCTTTCAAGCGAAGGGGTTGCAGAACCGTAAATCAATACAGCACCTGATAATTCAGCCATTTTCCGAGCAACTCGTCTTGCATCGTAAACTGGTGAGCTGTCCTGACGGTAAGAGGTATCGTGCTCCTCATCAATGATAATAAGTCCAATATTGCTGACAGGCATAAAAAGAGCTGAACGAGCCCCCACAACAATCTGTTTGGCTTTTTCTGCAAGCATATACCACTGATTAAGTCTTTCGCTTTCTTTTAGCGACGAGTGAAAAACAGCTGTTTTTCCAGGAAATCTCCTTTCGATTCTTGTATAGGTTTGAGGTGTTAGCGAAATTTCTGGAACTAAATAAATAACACCCTTGCCTTTTTTTAAAGCATAGGCTGCTGACCTAAGGTAAACTTCAGTCTTGCCGGAGCCTGTTGGGCCAAAAATAAGGAATTCTTTGTATGCTGATCTGTCAATTGCTTTCTCTATCTCTTTAATAGCAACCTTTTGTTCTTCGTTTAACTCCACCCCTTTTTCATAAACGTCGACCTCTCTAACAACAGGTCTATCAATAAACTTTTCAACAAGTCTTATCGCCCCTGAAGATTCAATTCTCTTCAATTCAGAAAGTTTGATCCCAAAACTATCTCTTGCTTCTTCAAGACTCATTGAAATATTAGATTTAAGTTCGGTAAAAAATGCCTTAAATCTTCTTGACCTTGTAATTTTCTTAAGATGTTCAATTTCTTCAGCATCTGCCAGATGAATCTCGTAAGTAACCTTTGGCTTTAAGCCAGTTCTTTTAAACGACCAGAATATCTTTACTGATTCATTCGATTGAGCTTCTTTAAGGAGTTTGTCTGTCTTTAACTTGCCAAAATGTTTTACTAATTCGATGTATTTAACAGATCCTCCGCCTAAAGCAATAAACGTATAAAGTTCTTTCGGTGCCTCAGAAGTTAGTAGAGCAACTCTTTTTTCTAGAGCAGATGAAAGCAAAGAAGGAAAGAAAAGGCTGGCAACAGCACCGGCGCTTTCAATGTAATATTCAGACATCCACTGAAGCAATTTAAGGTGAACTTCTGACATCACAGGCAAACTTTCAAGAATTTCACTTATGGGCTTTAAATCATTGAAATCTGAAGATTCTTTAAGGTTGGTTATTAACCCGAGGGATTCAGAATTTCTTAGAGGAACTCTTACCAGAAGTCCAGGTTTTGCTTTTTCTTGAAGTTTATCGGGTATTAAATAATCAAAGGGTTCCGCTAGCTGCCTGGATTTTCGCAGTATTAAGACTTCAGCAACTAGCGGAACCCTGAGCATTATAAATAAAAAGGGGCTATTTCAAACCCGCTGCTTCTCTTAAGAGTTCAGCCTTGTCAACTCTTTCCCAGGTAAAATCAGAATCCATACGTCCAAAGTGTCCGTAGACAGCAGTTTTCTTATAAATAGGTCTTCTTAGGTCCAGATCACGAATGATTGCTGCTGGTCTGAGATCAAAGTAATCGCGGATAAGATTCTCAATTATCTTAACGTCTACCTTTTCGGTGCCAAAAGTTTCCACCATTATTGATACAGGATGAGCTATACCGATAGCATAGGCTATCTGCACTTCGCAGCGGTCTGCAAGTCCTGCAGCAACAATATTCTTTGCAACATATCTTGCTGCATAAGCGCCAGAACGGTCAACTTTTGTAGGATCTTTTCCAGAAAAACAGCCGCCTCCGTGCCTTGCCATTCCTCCATAAGTATCGACAATAATCTTTCTTCCTGTAAGTCCAGTGTCGGCCATCGGACCACCAATTTCAAATTTGCCAGTTGGGTTAACATAAAACTTCAAGGTTTTGTAATCAACAAGCTCCTCGGGAATGATTGGTTTTAGGACGTGTTCAAAAAGGTCTGGTTTGAGCAATCCTTCAATGTCTACACCAGGTTTATGCTGTGCAGAAATAAGGACTTTTCTTACTGCCACAGGACGTCCATTCTCGTACTCAACAGTTACCTGCGTTTTGCCGTCTGGCCTTAAATAAGGCAGAATACCTGCTTTTCTAACATCTGCCAGTCTGCGTGCTAATTTATGGGCAAGAACTATTGGCAAAGGCATAAGTTCTTCAGTTTCATTGCAGGCATAGCCAAACATCATTCCCTGATCGCCAGCACCTATCTTATCGAGTTCTTCGTCTTCAATGTGTCCTGTTCTATGTTCATAGGCATCTAAGACTCCTTGAGCAATATCAGGAGACTGTTCATCAATGGAAACCACAACACCACAAGTATCACCGTCAAATCCATACTTTGCACGAGTATAGCCAATTTCTTTTACTGTATTACGAACAATCTTAGGTATATCAACATAGGTTGTAGTAGATATTTCTCCTGAGATGAACACCAGCCCGGTTGTGACAAGTGTTTCGCAGGCTACTCTTGCTTGAGGATCATCAGCAATGATTGCATCAAGAATCGCATCTGAAATCTGGTCTGCAACCTTATCAGGATGGCCTTCAGTTACAGATTCTGAAGTAAAAAGGTAGTTTCTGGACATTTCTCACCTCCGATTCAAACATAAAAGCAAACATATAAGATATCAAATAAACGGGTTTGATTCAACAAATATTTTTTGGAGAGATTCAAAGGTAATTTATCTGCTTAATTTCCTAAGTCTTGCAACTTCTTTGAAAACTTCCATTGCTATTTTTCGCTTTGAGACTTTTTCTAAATCAACCTGAGTACCATCTTTTCTTATGATAGTTGCATTTGTTATGTCCTTTGAAAAACTTTCTGGACTATTTGCAACAATGATGTCAAGATTTTTTTTCTTAAGTTTAGTTAGCGCATTATCCAGCAAGTTATCAGTTTCAAGGCTAAACCCAACAAAAATCTGACCATTTTTCTTCCTCGAACCTGCTTCCCTAAGAATATCCACTGTGGGCTCCAGTTCCAAGGTAAACTTTTCGATATCTTCCTTTTTTACCTTTCCTTTATGCTTCCTTACAGTAAAGTCAGCAACTGCTGCTGCCATTACAAGCACATCAGCATCGTCAATCTCTTGCATCACAGCATCGTACATATCTTTTGCTGATTCTACATATAGAATCTTGTCAGCGAGGTAAAACCTGTTCTCACAGGGTCCTGTAATAAAAACTACTTCAGCGCCAAGTGACTTTGCCTCAGCTGCAAGGGCAGTTCCCATTAAGCCTGAAGAAGCGTTTGAAATAAATCTGACCTCATCTATCCACTCACGAGTAGGACCTGAAACAACAAGAACTTTTAGACCCTGAATTAATTCAATTTCCTCACTTGACTCCATAATAGTTGCAAAAATTTCTTCTAAAGGTGCAAGTTTTCCTTCCCCTTCATCGCCACATGCAAGTTGTCCTTTTTGAGGTTCGATAACGATATATCCCATATTTCTTAGTTTTTTCAAAGAATCCTGAACCTGCTGAGAACGATACATATTTACATTCATTGCCGGACAAACAATTTTTCTTGCAGTTGAGGCAATAAGAACGGACGTTAAAAGGTTATCAGCAATTCCATTGGCGATTTTGTTTAAGGTATTAGCAGTTGCAGGACAGACAACAATAAGTTGAGAGCCTTTGGCAAGATCAAGATGAGCAAAAGGCGTCAGGTAACCTGATCCTGATGGATAAACATTTCCATTGGTCAGTGAGGTGAAAGATAGTGGTGTTAAGAAAAGCTCGGCTCCTTCTGTTAAAACAACATCAACGACAAAACCGTTCTTTACGAGTTTTCTTAAAAGTTCAAGCGACCGGAAAGCAGCTACGCTTCCGGTCACTCCAAGTAAAATTCTTTTTTCTAAATTACTACTCTTCCTCAAGAGCCTTTTCTTCTTCCTCTGCCAGGCTCAGTTCCTTCTCCTGTAATTCTTCTAGGCTTTCCTGATTGCTCGTCTCCTCGAGTAATTCGATGTTGTTCGGGAAAACTTTCTTTTCTTCGCTCTCCTCTTTAACGTTCAAATAAGTTTGCATTTCTTGAAGCATATTTTCGAGGTCTGCCAGAATCTTATTGGCATCAATTTCTGCTTCGTAAGGATTAATGATTTCACCTGCTGTTATCCTTTCAACTTCCTCAATCTGAGCTTCTTCTTCAGGAATGTATGGAATAATGTAACCTTCTTCAATCTCTCTCAGCGCTACATATAATGGAGACTTTCCTATTTCGTCAATCAGTTCACTCTCATACAAGGGTTTCTTTCCGTTCCTTAATCTTACCTGATTATCTACCAACTGCTCGGCTCTTTTTGCTGAAACAACACACAGCCTGTATTTGCTACCAACTAAATTAATAAGTGCTGAATAATCTATTTTTCCTATCATTTCTTTTCTTCCTCCCTGATTATTTTAATAATCTCTTCAATAGTTTTCTTTAAATCTTTATTAACAATCCTGTAATTATAATATTTTGCTAAAGCCATTTCGTAAATTGCGTTTTGTAGTCTTAGATTTATAGTTTCCTCATCGTCTGTACTGCGAGACTTTAATCTTCTTTCAAGCTCTTCAAAATCCGGCGGCTCGATAAAAATAAGGACCGCATCTTCAAAGGTTTCTTTGACTTTCAATGCTCCCTGAACATCGATTTCAAGTATTACTGATCGACCATTTTGCAGATTCTCATTTACGAAATCCTTTGGTGTTCCGTAGAGGTTGCCGTGAACTTCTGCCCATTCTATAAAGTAGTTTTCTTTAACTTTCCTTTCAAACTCACTGCGCGTTAAAAAAAAGTAATCTTTTCCGTCTACTTCACCTGCTCTGGGTTTCCTGGAAGTAGCAGATATAGAAAGAACCAAATCCGGAGCGAGTTTGAGCAACTCTTTTACGATTGTGCTCTTGCCCGCTCCGGATGGTCCAGAGATTACAAATATTTTTCCTTTTTTGGGCATTAAATGGAGATTATCCTACCCTTTTTAGAAGTTCTTCCTTCTGCTTCTTGCCCAGTCCTTGAACTCTTCTATTCTCAGAAATACCAACTTCCTCCATAATCTTTTCAGCCCTCTTCTTGCCTATACCCTGGAGGGACTGAAGCAAGGTGGAAACTTTCATTCTACCAATAACTGGGTCGTTAGCTTTGTTAAGGACATCAGCAAGTGAGAGCTTTCCGCTCTTTAATTGTTCGCGGATTTCAGCTCTCTTGCGACGAACCTCCAATGCCTTAGCCAAAGCCTCTTTTCTTGCTTCAGGTGACAAACTTGGAAGAGCCATACCAACCTCCCCTTTCGTTTCAGTGCTTTTACCAGCACTTATTTAATCATAATGCATTATAAATATAGGTCATTACTTCTGCAACAATTATTAACGGACTAAAAGATATATTTTTCCTAATCAAAGCGGTTTAACCTTTCAAGTATCTGAACCAATTGAGAACGAGGAGAGTCTGACCTTGTAATTTCTCTGCCCACCACTATGAAATCGGCTCCTCTTTCAAAAGCTTCTTCAGGAGTAACTATTCTCTTCTGGTCATCATCTGGCTGAACCAAAGATCTTACTCCTGGAACAATCGCTAACTTATCTGGATAGTAGTTTTTCAAATCTGATACTTCGAGACCAGAGCAAACAAAACCGTCTGCCCCTCCTTTTGCTGCTTCAATAGCAAGATCAAGTACAGTCTCTCTGGCTTTATCAGCTGTCATTCCAATCGATGTTAGAACAGTAACTGCTATAACCTTTGTTTTTTTTCCTGAACCTTCTTTAGCAGCAGCAATGGCTTCCTTTCCTGAGGAAGCATGGACTGTGAGAAACTCAGGCTCAAAAATACTCAAACTCTTTGCAGCACCTCTAACTTGATATGGTATATCATGTAATTTCAAATCAAGAAAAATGCGCTTCTGGTTTTCTTTTAAAAAATCGATGATTTTATAAAACGACTGATAAAAAAGAGTTAGGCCGACCTTGTAAAATGTACAAAGATCTCCTAATTCCATAACAATTTTTTTTGCTTCTTCAAAATCTACGTCCAGAGCAACTATTATCTTTTCCTTCATCACTTCTCTTCCTCTTTTCTGCGCACAGTTATTAAATACTCTGAAAAACTGCCAACATTTAAGGATTTCATTTCAGATTTCAACTCTTCTATTAAATGCTCTGGCAAGAGCGGATTTCGGAAAAGCGCTGTTCCAATTCCTACCAGATTGGCGCCTGCAGCAATATAACTTTTAAAGGCGTGAAAAGAATCAACGCCTCCTGAAGCAATTATTAAGGTTTTGATTGAGCTTGCTTTCTTGACATTGAGCAAGTTTATAGGCAGAAGCGCTGGGCCTGAAAGTCCACCAGACCCAGCTCCAAGTACATTTCTTAACGATCTATCAAAAGCTGTTGAAGGAAAAGTATTGGCAACGACGATACCGGTTGCGCCACCATCAATGGCAGCGTTGACCTGTTCTAAAACATCATAAACAGGAGATATCTTTACCCATACCTCACCGTTAAAATTTCTTGTCACTTCTGAAGTCAGATAGTTTATCTCTTCTGGCTGGCTTGCAAATTGAATGCCTCCCTTTTCCACATTTGGACAGGAAAAGTTGAGTTCCAGTGCTTTAATGTTTTCTATGTCACGCACACTCTGAGAAACCCTACGTGCAACCTCTATAAACTCGTCCCTTGAAAATCCTGAGATGCTTATACCATAGTCAAAACCTAGTTCTAAATACTTTGGAAGTTCTTTAGAAATAAAGTTATCAACTCCTAGATTAAATAATCCGATTGAGTTTAAGACACCAAATCCAAGGTCCCACATTCTTGGTTCAGGGTTTGGCTCTTTGGGTTTTAAGGTTATTGTCTTTAATACCACTAAGCCTATTGAATCAGGTCTTAGAAAGGAAAGAATTTGAGGACTTACTGTGCCAGAGAGTAATACGAGTGGAGATTTAAGAGTTGTTTTACTAAGTTTCAATGTCAAATCTATTTTTGGACACCACCCATTGATAGTCGTTTTAAATCAAAAACAGGTCCTTCTGTACAGGCTTTTACGTAGGTTCCGTCTGAAAGTTTAACAAGGCATGAACCACAGGCACCAAGAGAACATCCCATATAGGGCTCTAAAGAGACAAAGAAAGGCACATTCAACTGAAAAGTCACCGGTATGAGAGATTCAAGCATCGCCTGAGGACCAACGACAACCACTGCATCAGGATTGAAGTAAGAGGAAACTTGAATTATGTAATCAACTGGATATCCATAATAATTAGAGCTTCCATCTTCTGTTACCAGTAAAAACCCCTTTAAATCTGTGAAAATCTCTTCGTACCAGGCTTCTTCGAGAGTTTTTACTCCATATATCAACGATATATCCCTGCTATTAACCTCCTTTGAAAAAAAATAAAGAAAGGGCGCTATGCCAATTCCGCCAGCAACTGCAAGTACTCTCTTATATTTTGAATAATCAAAGGCACTTCCGAGAGGTCCCATAAGACTTATTTTTTCTCCAATTCTTAAACTTGCTAATTCTTCTGTCATCCTTCCCTTGATTTTAAAAACAACTCGCAAAAGGCCTTCTTTGAAACCTGCAACTGAGAAAGGTCGTCTAAGTTGAAAACTGCCATAATGAAGGCTTACAAACTGGAATGGTTGAGGTTCTGGCATCTCAATTTCTGGTTTTAAGAGGAGTTCAAAAATGCCTTTTGCAACTCCTTGTAATTTGACAACTTTTGCATCGGTTAAAACCGGTTTTAAATCATTCATGCAGTTCCTCCATGGATATCCTGCAGCGAAAATACTTCAAATTCGCTTTCCTTAATTGCTCTTAATGCGTTTAAGAGGGCGTATGCACCTGGTAGAGTAGTTATGCAGGGAACCATATAGTTAACTGCTGTTGTACGAATGTAATATCCATCGCTTCTTGTCTCTCGCCCAAATGGAGTATTAATAACCAACTGGATCTCTCCAGACTTAATATAATCGACTATATTTGGTCTACCTTCTCTAACCTTCATTACAACATCGACTTTCATACCATTCTTATTTAAAAACTCTGCTGTACCCTTCGTGGCAAGAACCTTGAACCCAAGGTCGATAAAACCACGAGCAAGTTCAACTATTTTTGGCTTATCTTTGTCAGCAACACTTATAAATACTTTGCCAGAAAGGGGAAGACGATTTCCAGATGCAATCTGTGCTTTAGCAAACGCAAGTGCGAAGTTTCTATCAATACCCATTACTTCACCAGTTGACCTCATCTCAGGTCCAAGCAGTATGTCAACCCCAGGGAACTTCTTGAATGGAAGAACGACTTCCTTAACAGATACCATTGGGGGTTCAACCTTGCGAGGTAGTTGAAAGTCAGAGAGTTTCTTACCTAAAAGGATCTGGGTGGCTATGCTTGGAAGAGGCAAACCTATTGCTTTTGCAACAAAAGGTACTGTTCGAGACGCTCGAGGATTTGCTTCAAGAATATATATTTCGCCATCTTTTATTGCTATCTGAACATTTATGAATCCAACTACCTTAAGTTCAAGTGCAATTCTTTTAACTGCATCCTCTATTTCTTTTATCGTGTTTTCACTTAAAGACACGGGTGGCAATACACATGCACTATCACCTGAATGAATTCCTGCTTCCTCTACGTGCTCCATAATCCCTGCAATAAAGACTTCTTCTCCATCAGAAATGGCATCAACATCAACCTCAAGCGCATCTTCTAAGAATCTATCAATTAAAACTGGATGCTCCTCTGATGCTTCAACAGCCCTGTTGAAATAATCTATGAGCATTTCCTTGCCATAGACAATTTCCATTGCTCTTCCACCAAGAACATAGGAAGGTCTGACAAGGACTGGGTACCCGATTCTTTCAGCAAGTTCTATTGCTTCTTCAAGAGAAGTTGTTGTACCAAAAGGTGCCTGTTTTAAACCAAGTTTATTAACAATCTCTGCAAACCTCTGTCTATCTTCAGCAATATCAATGTTGTAAGGGCTTGTTCCGAGTATTCTGACACCATTTTTCGCAAGAGGTATTGCCAGTTTAAGAGGTGTTTGTCCACCAAACTGCACTATTACACCGTCAGGTTTTTCATACTCAATAACTTCAAGAACATCCTCAAGGGTAAGTGGTTCGAAGTATAGCCTGCTCGAGATATCATAATCTGTAGATACTGTTTCAGGATTGCAGTTAATCATTATCGAATCGATACCCATATCTTTTAGGGCCAGCGAGGCATGAACACATATATAATCGAACTCGATACCCTGACCTATTCTATTCGGTCCACTTCCAAGGATAACAACTTTTCGATTTTTTAGTGGGGTTGAGTCTGAGGTTTTCTCGTAGGTTGAGTAAAAATATGGTGTCCTTGCTTCAAACTCAGCAGCACAGGTATCAACCATCTTAAACTTTGTGCTAATTCCATATTGCTTTCTTACTTCGCGTACTTTGCTTTCTTCGATACCGAAGCAGGTTGCTATTTCCCGATCAGAAAATCCATTCCTCTTTGCTTCCAAGAGTATTTCCTTTGTTAACTCCTTTTCAGAGAGCATTCTCTGTTCCAATTCAAAAATCATATGCAACTGATCGATAAACCAAGGATCAATTTTTGAATACTCGCTTATTTCCTCAACAGAAAGACCTAATCTGAATGCTGTTTTTAGATAGCAGATTCTCTCAGGATTTGGCGTCGTTAACATCCTTATTACAGTTTCTTTGTCTTTAATGGTTTTAGAATCGTTCCAACCGTAAAAATCTGTTTCAAGTGACCTTAAGGCTTTCATTACCGATTCTCTGAAGGTTCTACCAATGGCCATTACCTCGCCAACTGATTTCATTTGTGTGCCTAAGACATTGCTTGCACCTGGAAACTTTTCAAATGCGAATCTTGGTATCTTCGTTACCACATAATCAATTGTTGGCTCAAATGAAGCAGGTGTCTTGCCTGTAATATCATTTGCAATCTCATCAAGTGTGTATCCCACTGCTAATTTTGCTGCAAACTTGGCTATTGGAAATCCAGTTGCCTTGCTTGCCAGCGCTGAAGAACGAGATACCCTTGGATTCATCTCAATAACATAAACTTTGCCTGTTTCAGGATCAACCGCAAACTGGATGTTTGAACCACCTGTTTCAACGCCGATCTCTCGCATTATTTCAATCGCATAGTTTCTGAGGTTCTGATATTCAACATCAGTGAGAGTCTGTGCAGGAGCCACAGTTATTGAATCTCCAGTGTGTACACCCATCGGATCAAAGTTTTCAATTGAACAAACTATCACCACATTGTCGTTCTTATCACGCATAACCTCTAATTCATATTCCTTCCACCCAAGTACAGACTTCTCAACAAGAACCTCATGGAATGGAGATTCCATAAGACCCCTGCTAACTATCTGCTCAAACTCCTCCTGATTGAAAGCAATGCCACCACCTGAACCGCCGAGAGTAAAAGAAGGGCGTATGATTGCAGGAAAACCAATTGTTTTTAATATTTCCAGCGCTTCATCGAGGCTTTTTGCATAACCAGAAGGAGGAACCTCAAGACCTATGTTTCTCATTGCTTTCTTAAAAAGCAATCTATCTTCAGCCTTCTTGATTGTCTCAAGTCTTGCTCCAATCATCTCAACACCGTATTTATGAAGGATTCCTTGTTCAGCCAGAAAAACACTGAGGTTGAGTCCGGTCTGTCCACCGAGTGTTGGAAGCAGTGCATCAGGACGCTCTTTTGCAATCACCTTCTCAAGGAATTCAGGAGTAAGTGGTTCAATATATGTTTTATCTGCCATCGATGGATCTGTCATTATGGTGGCTGGATTTGAGTTTACAAGAATAAGTTTGTATCCTTCTTCTCTTAATGCTTTTAAGGCCTGTGTACCTGAATAATCAAACTCACAGGCTTGTCCGATAACAATTGGTCCTGAACCAATTATTAGTATTTTTTTAATGTCCTTTCTCTTCGGCACTACCTTCCTCCTTCGATCATTTTTCTAAATTCACTGAATAGATATCTCGTGTCGTGTGGACCTGGAGAGGCTTCTGGATGAAACTGTACGCAGAAACAAGGAATTTCAAGGAAAGAAAATCCTTCGATCGTGCCATCGTTAAGGTTCATAAAAGTAAGTTCCACATCGCCAAACTCAGTAGTACCAATTTCACTTCTTATCTTCGAAGCTTCTCCAGGTATGTATTTAAAAGGTTTAAGTTTCAGAGACTTGCGAGATACGGCAAAACCGTGATTTTCTGAAGCTATTTCAATTCTTCCAGTCTTGAGATTCTTCACAGGTTGGTTTGATCCGTGATGACCAAACTTCATTTTTTCTGTTCTCAAGCCAGATGCAAGTGCAATGATTTGGTGTCCAAGGCAAATTCCGAATACAGGAATTTTTCCCAAGATTTTTCTTGTGGTTTCAATCATGTAATCCAGGGCAGCAGGGTCTCCAGGACCGTTTGAGATGAAAAAGCCATCATAACCATTTGCAAGAATCTCTTCTGCAGGTGTTTTTGCTGGTAGGACTTCAACAATCAGATTTTCTCTTGCCAATAGTTCAAGTATGCTTCTTTTCACGCCCCCATCAAGAACAGCAACCTTGAAGTCTCCTTCCGAAGAAAATAGATAGGGCTTATCTGTCGTTACTTCTGCTACAAGATCGAGTCCCTCCATTTTAGGAAAGTTTCTGGCTTTTTCGACTAAATTCTTTGGATTTAAGTCAACTGTCGAGATGACGGCATTCATTGCGCCCTTGTCTCTTATCCTTCTAACAAGCTCTCTTGTGTCAACCCCTTCTATGGCAACAATCCCGTGCTTTTTTAGGTAATTTCTTAAACTATCTTCACTCCTCCAGTTGCTTGGATAATCGCTCAATTCCCTAACAACGACACCTGCCGTTTTTGGACCGTCAGATTCTTCATCTTCGTAATTGATGCCGTAATTGCCAATCTGAGGATAAGTCATAATTACAATTTGACCTGCATAAGAAGGGTCAGTAAAGACCTCTTGATAACCTGTCATTGATGTATTGAAGATTAATTCTCCTGCAGTCTCTCCTTCAGCCCCACAGGCATAACCTTCATCAAAATAACCATCTTCAAGGGCGATTATGGCTTTTATTCTTTTTTCCAAACTAATTTTCCTCCCCTTCCAAAAATGTCTCTTCAAGGAATCTCAATTTTCCATCCTTGAAAACCGCCTTCGTAAATCCAAAGAGTTCTGTGCTAAAAAGTGGATTGTTTGATGCTTTTGATTTTGAACCTATTTTTTCTAAAGATTTTTTTGTTGAGACATCGAATATAGCAATGTTTGCTCTCTCTCCAACAGATATTCGAGGTCTCTTAGAAATTTTTAAAATTCTACAGGGATTGATGGTTAACAACCTCACCAAATCTCCAGGAGAAAGCAGTTCCTTAAGAACCAGATATGTATAGATGGCTGGAAAAACAAGTTCAAACCAGGCCATACCTGACAGTGCATCTTCATAAGGAAGCGATTTATCTTCGACAGTATGAGGAGCATGATCAGTGGCTATACAGTCTATTAATCCTGATTTGACAGCCTCCAAAATGGCTTCTCTATCCTCTTTTGATCTGAGTGGTGGATTGGTTTTATACAAAGGATTAAGACTTAGAGTTGCACTTTCATCAAATATAAGGTGATGAGGTGTTGCTTCAGCAGTTATGTTTTTGAACTTTAACATTTTCAGCACATCAACTGTTTCTTTTGAAGAAACATGCTGGATATGAACTCTTGCTCCAACCTGTCTTGCTAGCAATATATCTCTTGCTGCTGGCAAAGCTTCACTTAAAGGATGGTTTCCAAATACTCCTGCTTCGAATGAAACCCTACCTTCATTGATGCCTGATCTGTTTGAAAGTTCGTAATCTTCCTCGTGAAGGAAGATTGGCATATCTAAGATTGCTGCTTCCTTAAAAGATTCAAGTAGCAAACCTGTATTGTTGACTGCATAACCATCGTCAGAAGCAGCAGATGCACCTGCCAGGAATAGAGATTCTAGCGATGTTCTTCGCTTTCCTTGAAGATTTTCTGTGATGGCTCCAGCAACCTTTAAGTCAGCCTTATCCAACTTCGCAGCAGCATCTATCAGATACCTGACTAATTCTGGCTTATCAATTGGTGGTTTTGTATTAGGCATCGCAACAACAGTATGAAAACCACCCTTAAGGGCTGCCCCAAGACCGGTTTCTAAGTTTTCCTTGTGCTCTTCGCCAGGCGTCCTTAAATGGCAGTGAAGGTCAACAAAAAGAGGTAGGGCAACACATCCATTTGCATCTATGACTCTGGTATTTTTATTGGTTATACCTTCTCCCAGTTCCTTAATAAACCCATCTTCAATGAGAATATCAAGTTGCTTCCTTATGTTTTCTTCCCATACTTCTGCGCCTTTAATAAGGAACTTCAATTTCTTCGCTCCTCTCAGAAAGAAGGTAAGCAAGAATACCCATTCTCACATACAATCCAAACTTCACCTGTTTAAACACTAAAGAAAATTCAGAATCGACTGCTTCACTATCAATCTCAATCCCCCTGTTAACCGGTCCAGGATGCATTATTCTTAAATCGCGCTTCTTAATTTTTTCAAACCTCTCTCTTGTCAATGCATACTTCCTTCGATAGGTATCGATATCGACAACTTCTCGTTCATTGAATCTTTCAAACTGAATCCTTAAGAAATAGAGTAAATCGCATTCTTCAATTGCCTGTTCAATGTTTTCCAGTCTCACAACATCCTCAGGCAGATAGGATGGAATCATACTTGTTGGTCCTAGAACAAAAATCCTGCATCCAAACATTCTAAGAATTTCAAAATTCGAGCGTGCTACTCTTGAATGTAAGATGTCCCCGATGATGGCAACCTTTAATCCCTTTATTTTTCCATACTCACGATAGATGGTGTAAGCGTCCAAAAGAGCCTGTGTTGGATGCGATCTCTTTCCGTCGCCTGCATTTACAACTGGAAAAAGACCGAGCGAAGAAATGATATCAGGGGCCCCAGCTTTAGAATGCCTTATAACCAATAGATCAATTCCATACTGAGAAAGTGTCCTTGCAGTATCTTCTAAGGTTTCACCCTTCTTCATTGAACTAGTACTTTGAGTAATTGTTACTGTGTCAGCAGACAGCCTCTTTGCTGCCAGTTCAAAACTGACCCTCGTCCTCGTTGACGGTTCAGAAAACAAAAGAGCCACAGTTTTTCCCGTCAAGAGTGGAACCTTCTTTATGGGCCTTGAGTCAATCTGCTCGTAAAAAGAGTCAGCCAGCATAAAAATAGCATTTACATCTTCTAAACTCAGGTCTTTAACTGTGATAAGGTGTCTCACTCTTCCACACTCCTGATAACAACCGAATCCTTGCCATCGATCTCTTCAAGGTAGACTCTTATCTCCTCATTCTTTGAGGTTGGAATATTTTTCCCAACGAAATCAGGCTTGATTGGAAGTTCCCTGTGTCCTCTGTCAACCAAAACAGCCAGCTGCACTCTGCTTGGTCGACCATAATCCATAAGAGCATTAAGTGCCGCACGAGCTGTTCTTCCAGTATAAAGAACATCGTCCACGAGGATTACAGTTTTGCCTTCAAAATTAAAATCGATACTTGTGCGACCAGGTTGTTTGAGGCCTCTTATCTTCAGGTCATCGCGGTAAAAGGTAATGTCAAGAACTCCTGCTGGAACAGTTACGCCTTCAATCTTTTCAATCAGATTTCTGAGCCGCTTAGAAAGGAAAGCTCCCCTTGTCCAGATACCAATTAGTGCAATATTGCTGGCACCTTTATTTTTCTCAACAATCTCATGGGCAATCCTTGCAAGGCTTCTTCTTATTTCCTCTTTTCCAAGAATTATTTTTTCTTGCATATTACATAAAAAAAGCCTGCACCATCATTTATTTTGTGGTGCAGGCGTTTTTCTCAATTTTTCAACTCCTTCCTTTCCGGCCTCGCTGGACCGGTTTAAAGGTTTGAAAAATTATAATTCTAAAATTTCAAATAATCAATTGATTTACTACAGAAGTTCCGTATGGCTTTCAACGATTTTTGCTCCAACTACCTCTTCAAGTTGCCTTAGAGCAAATTTATGCATATCCTCATCCACTGCTGCCACACAATCTTTAGGCACAATTACTTTATAACCCAACTGATAAGCGTCTGATGCTGTATAAAGCACGCATATGTTCGTAAGAACACCAGTGATGATTAACTTCTTTATTTCCTTTTCTCGCAGCAGAAGATCTAGTTCTGTACCAAAAAATCCTGAGAATTTTCTTTTGTAGATTATTGGATCAGAAGGTAAAGGCTTTAATTCATCTATAACATCAGCGCCTGAGCTTCCTCTAACTGCGTGTTTTCCCCAAACTTCAAACTCAGGATCGTCTTCGAGGTGATTATCACAGATGTAAATCACCGGTCTTTTCTTGCTTCGAAAGTAATCAACGAGATTTTTAATTGGAGAAATAACATTTTTTGCTTCTGGAACAGGCAGTGCACCCTTCTCATCGACAAAGTCATTTAGCATATCAATGATAAGGAGTGCCTTTTTGGACATCTACTTCACCTCACTCAAAAGCGAAGCATTTTTTCTGTCGATAATTTTGTGTAGATAAAAAAGAATTATCACAAGAATTGCAGAAAAAACATCAAGAACGCTAGTATCTGAAATAAAAGTCAACCTATTCACAAGGGGTGCAAACGGAAAAAGAATAATATTGCTTATAGAATGAATAATTGTTTGTTTGGCTCCAAGATAAGAAAAAACAACCCTTATTGCTAAGAGGTTCTCGATTATCAAAAGCAGATAATCTAAAACAGTGAAAACTGCATCAGAGTTTTTTTCAGCCAATTCGATCATCACCTTTTTAAGAAAGAAATTTAACGTTAATATTATAGTTTATGACCGATAAAGAAATTCTCAAAATTAGAAAAGCAAAGGTAATTGATGTAAAAGGTATCAAGAATCTACTTGATTACTTTTCAAAGAAGGAACTTTTGCTTCCAAGGTCTCTTTCAGATCTTTACGAAAATATCAGAGATTTTATTGTTGCTGAAGAAGATGGAGAAATAGTTGGATGCATAGCCCTTCATATTGTCTGGGAAGATTTAGCAGAGGTTCGTTCTTTAGCAGTTAAAGAAAACAGACAGAACAAGAAAATCGGTACAAGATTACTTCAGGAAGCAATAAAAGAAGCAGAAAAATTGGGTGTTAGAAAGATTTTTACATTAACCTATTCTCCAGAGTTCTTTGAAAAACAGGGGTTTAAGAGAACTAAGAAAAATGATCTTCCTCAAAAGATCTGGAAAGATTGTCTTAACTGTACCCATTTCCCTGATTGCTCTGAAGAAGCACTCCTATATGAATTATTGAAGTGAGGTGATAAAAGTGTGGCAACACCTAGCAACAATCATCCTCCTGGCATTCTTAGCAGTTTTTTCATGGTGGGCATATAGAGAATCGCTGAAAAATAAGTAAAAAATCAGTTCGTTAATTGCGTGGTTTCTGTGGTTGAAAAATTCTTGCTTACAGGCTTTGTCCCGACACGCACTATCTCGGTCTTTGGTCTATATTTGCTCTTAAAGATATCTTTATAGAGTAGTCTACCTGAAGCATCGTAAACTTTGCGCACAACGATATATCTTTGACCCATTATCCCCTTGTCTTCAATTTTTCTTTTTCCAACCTCAAGAGTAGAGTCTTTCACCTCTTCTATCCTGTATGGCTTTAAATCATATGGACCTGTTGTTTCAAACCTTACTTTTCGATTTTCTGATGTTCCGTAAAAACTTATTGTTATTTTGCTCTGGGTTGCATAGGCTTTAATAAGTATCCAGCTTCTGTAATCATTCTTAAACTTCAAATCATATCCACCATATGATACTGTGGCATCCCTTCCTGCTGGATAGTGGTTAATAAGAAAACTGTGGTTATGACGTTCAATTATTTTAAGACCGGCAAAAAAGGCAGTGTTAAAAAGTGTAGTCCCAACCTGACAAGCCCCTCCACCAGCGGTATCGACCAGTCTTCCATTGACTATTGTTGGGGCAAGCTTGAATCCTCTCTCTAAAGTCCTTGGTCCGATTCTTTGATTGAAAGAAAAAACTTCACCTGGGGCAATCAACTGCCCATCTAAAAGTTTGGCAAGAAGTTTGATGTTTGTTACTCTTGCTGTCTGATTGGGATTGTATTCTGTTGTGAAAGAAGAGATCATTTCTTTTATGCCAAATGTTTTTGCTTCTTTTGATGTAATCTCTGGATAAACTTCACGAAGATAGACTTCGACTGTTGCTCTTTGAGAAATTAAAAGTTGACGTGAAGCAATTTCAGCCGTTCTTGTTGCGTCAACTGCTACACCCAGTTTCTCAGGAACTATAACAACCCTTCCCTCGACCACAGCAAAAGATGCATTTTTCGGTTCTTTTTCCAGTGATTCGAAAAAGTTTCTTGCTACTTCTTTAAGTTTATCTGGCCTTATAATGAATGTCAGCTTTCCATCCACAACACCTGATTCAAGAGTTTTAATTAAATCTTTTCCTTTTATTTCATACTCCACATCATCGTAGGTAAGAATCAGGCTCTTTTGAGAGAAAATCGGTAATTGCTCATTCACCAATCTTTTTACATCTTCCATCAAGACTTTTGGTAGCGCTGTCTTAGTCTTAAGAACCATTGGTTTTCCGGTTATCAGTGCCTGTCTTAAAACATCGAGTAGATCTGCCTTTTTAAATAATTTTCCACTTTTTTCTGGCTTATAGACTGGAGATCCTTTATCGTCTATGAAAACAACTGCATTTAAAGGAGTTTTGCCAAATTTTTCATCCATATCTCTTTTGAACGCTGATAGTTTTTGAAAGTCTATCTGTAGACTTGGTAAGAATCTCTCACCAAAATAAAACGCTCTTAGTAGAGAAAAATACCAATTCAAACCTTCAGGCTTAAAGTATAAAGACTCTAAACGATAAATCGTTTTATTAGCATCAAGTAAAACTCCTGTATTTTCAGGTTTGATATTAACCTTTACACCTTCAATAACAAGTTCCACCTTTTCCTCGTTCTTTTTTTCAAAGTCTTTGATGATTTCTTCTCTAACAAGATCCTTGCTTTTAAGTCCCAGGTTTAAACTATTTACCGATAATCTCATTGGATAACGACCGGATAAGAAAAAAACTAACGGCATAGCAACCAAAATTGACACAAGCAGGGTAAATACAAAAAATGCCGTCTTCCACCTATTTTTTAAGAAACTTTCGATTTTCTTCAATTTAAATTTCCCAGCAAAATTCAATTTTTACTTTTTGCCGACTTCTTTGAAGATATGAATATGCTGTCCTTTTTCACAACAGATACCGAAACTCCTTCAATTGCATCAATCGATTTTGCCACTCCTCCAGGAAATGTTAATGATGAATAAAGAGTTTCAGGATCACCAATTGCTGAAACAGTATATGGTGCTCCAATTGCAATGCCGTCTATTATAAAGCCCTGATTGGTTTTTAAGAAACTCGAGTTAAAAATTATTCTTATGTTATTTACACTTATCGCTATTGCACCTGCTGCTCTCAACTCATTCACAAGATCAATCAGGTCCAAAGATTGCAAGTTATTCTTGTCATCAAAAACCGTTACCTCAACTCCTTTGCCCTCAACAGATGCTGCTCCAGAAATAACTCTAAGCATCTCAATCTCTTCTTTCATAGTTTTTAAGAGGCGCTCTCTATTTCCAGTTATTGAAGAATACTCATTTGCTCTTATTTTCAGTTCCTGCACATAGGCTTTCAATTCAATAACTTCTGTATTTAAGTCATTGTAAAGGGTCGTAAGATCGCTCATTGATAACGCTTCCAAAGCACCCTTACTTCCAAAAACCCTTAGCTGAACGGTTAAAAAGAAACCAACCACCAAAGAAGTTATAAAAAAAGTAAGAATTACAATATCCCACCTGATCTTCATTTATTCTTCTTAACCCTTCTTAACTTAAGAATCAAGGCATGCCTGAGTTCTGCGAGATTTTGAAATATCCTCATTCCAAAAACAAGTAGAACAGCAAGGTATAGTTCTATTCCAAGTCTATCACCGAGATAGGATATAAAAGCAGCAAGCAAGGAGTTAGCCAGGAATCCAGACACGAAAATCCATTCATCGAACTCTTTTTTAAGATAAGATTTTAAACCTCCTATAAGAGTGTCAAAGGATGCAAGAAGAGCAATCGATACATACCTGGCAATAACAGCAGGGATTTCGAGAGTTACAAATACTCCTAATAGTACTCCTGCAGTCACTCCTGCTAAAATCGACATCCAGATCATTACTTCGCCACCCTTACTAAATTTTTGCTGAAACTAAGGTTCCCCTTGTATGCTGGAATTCTTATGTCATCCTTTTTCTTTACAGAAAAACCTATTCCTATCTCTGGAAACAATTGTGTTATATAGTAATTAAGCGTTGGCTCTTCATATAATCCATCAATTAATGATTCAGGATCTCCTATTGCTTTTACTACAAAAGGCGAGGATATTCTTTTGCTGTTTACAAGTATGGTTGGTCCTACGCACCTGATTGAAGAGACTGAGGTAATTCTTTCACCATTTATCGAAACAGCCCTTGCACCGCCAAGAAAAAGACCATTGACTAAAAGCCTCAGATCAGAATCGTGCACCACTGCCTGTTCTTCTTCAATCAAACCACCCGAAACCTCTGCATCTTTTAGAGTTACCTCAACACCTTTGCCAATTATTGCGGTCATTCCAACCTCTTCTCTTAGCAAATCGAGCTGTCTCTTCAATTCCTTAACTCTTCTGTCAGAAGAAGCAGTTTTGCGCTCCAATTCTCCAATCTGCTTATTTAATTCTTCAATAGTCTTTTTATATTTTGCTCTTTCTTGTTCGAGTTCTCTAATCCTGGAGATAAGCGCGTCCTTGTTCTGCCTTATAGGTCTAATTCCAGAAATGTTTTTAGCGAGTAGAACGAGAAGAAACATTGAAATGAAAACAAATGTGCCAAGAAGAATGGCTTCAATCTTCCGATTCTTTGAAGTGCTTACCTTAGTCATTTGCTTTAATTAAACCTCATAGTTTAAGACATAAACTCGAATAGAGTTTAGATCTAGATTTTCCTTAAATACTCTAAGTTCTTCCCTTGATTCGTATAGCAATCCAGACTCATTTAAAAAGTCATCCACGCTTGATAGTTCGAACTTTAGATGTGGCGTTTTGTAGTGCATTGGGATTACTATTTTTGGGTTAGCCTCCTTAACAACCTGCACTGCTTCTCTGGGTCCAATGGTGAAAACACCACCAACTGGTAGAAGTAGAATATCTGCGCCAGAAATAAATTCTTTCACCTCTTGCCTTAAAAACTTTTCACCATAGTCTCCCATATGAACCACTGTCATTTCTCCCTGAATCTTAAAGATTAGATTGATTCCACGCTGCTTTCCTGCATGTTCGTCATGGAAGGTTCGTAAACCTTCAAATCTTACACCACCATATTCAAACAAACCCTCATCCTTTATTACCATCTTAGATTCAACTGATGAAATGTTGTTGTGATCAAAGTGATCATGGCTCTGTGTTACCACATCAGCACTTCTTTTTTTTACAGGATATCCAACTTCTTCAGAATAAGGATCTGTAATTATCTTCAATCCTGATTTCTCATCTAGAATCTCGAACATAGCATGTCCTAACCATTTTATTATCATCTTTTTTATGCCCCCTTTCTTAAAGCAACTGCCTGCTTTAGGTAAAAAGCAAAGGGAATAAAATAGATAAACGCAAGTAAGTAGAAAAACCAAGAAGGCAGTTTAAATAAGATGCTTAAAGTAAGAACAATATAAACCAAAGCTGCCACCACTTTGCCTTCTTTAATAATTTTAAAATCTTTGCTTAAAAATGTCTTGATAGCAACATATCCTCCAATAGCCAATATCTCACGCAGTAAAATAACCAGGAGAACCTCAAAAGGTATACGATTCCCAAACGCTAACCCACCTACGACACAAACCACAGCCAGCCTATCAGCAAAAGGGTCCATAATTTTTCCAAAATTCGTTTCTGATTCAAGAACTCTAGATAGAAACCCGTCAAAAAAATCAGTAAGAAATACAAAAAGGACGAGCAAAAAAGCAGTAGAAAGCCTTCCTCTGGATAAATAGTAGAAAAGAAAAGGAGAAAGGAAAATTCTCAAGATGGTTAAAGCATTTGGTATCTGCCTGGTTAAATTACTCATCCTTCCCTGCCCTTTCTGGATATTTTTTCAGCAAGAAGAGAAAGAATGAGTAGAATTCCTGAAATAATGAGCGCTGTGCTTGCTCCAACAAAAAAATTCTTTCCTTTTGCTGAAGCCTCGAGTTTTAAAGAAGCAACAAAGACTCCTGATCCTATGATTAAGAAAAATATTCCAATCGATCCAGGCATTCTCAGAGACAAAATAAGCGGAAGAACTATTAAGAAAAATATTATGGCAGCGGAAAAAACTGCCGATGCAGCATTTATCTTTCCAACCAACAACAAATAAATCAACGAGGATATAGCGATTACTGCTGTGAAACTACAGATTATAATGAAAGCGCCTTTTAGAAACCTCGAGTAATCTCTGACAACACTTTTCTCTGCCATCATTTTTTTAACTTTATCGATTCTTTTACGAAGCCACCAAAAAACCCAATGTTGAGTGATGAAAGCACTGAAAAAGCTGGGGCAAGAGAAAAGTGAATGAAGTTCTGGCTGTTTATTCTTAAAAGTGGAAGAGTAAATGCTGCAAGAAGGTATAGGATAAACCAGATAAAAGGTGCCAGATATAAAATTCGTGCCATTCTTTTTGAAGGTGGCTTTAATCCAAATTTTTCAATCTGTCTGATTCCTGAGTTTAAACCGAGAAACGCTAGACCTGTTGCTGCCAATCCAAACATCACCAGAAATTGGTATAGAAGTAGAATATACTTCCAGATAAAAAAGGCTTCAATTAATGCGAAGAGAACGATGCTTAACAAATAAAATCCATCTATTTTTCTTTCGATTTCATAATACTCCTTCTGGAAAATATAACTTGATATCTGGCCAAATACCGCGAATGGATAGATTAAGTAGTGAAAGAAATAATTAACATATTTTCCGCTCAATAAACTCACAATGCCCAGCAACAAACCCAAAATCGAAAGAGTTAGAAGGGTTTTAAGAGACTGGTAAGACCAAACAAAGGGTTCAACTTTTCTCCTTATTCTTATCTCGTTTTTCTTTGAATTTATTTTAGCCACAAACAAATTATATGATTTTTTATTCATTCCTAACTGTTAAAATTTTCATATGCTTGGAAGACTTCCTTTTAATCTGCGCCAATCAAGTATTTTGAGATATGTTTTTTTTGGTTTCTCATTGAGCGCTTTCGTCGTCGTTTCTTTTTACATATTCAGGAGAGCGCCTTACGATTTCTTCCAACTTTTAACATATACAAGTTACTCAATTCTAAGGATTGCCGCATCTTATGTATTTTCACTCATCGCTGCCATAGCACTTGGTTTTTGGATGGCCAGAAACAAACGTGTTGAAAGAGTACTCTTGCCCTTCCTTGATATTATGCAGAGCGTACCTGTGGTTGGATTCTTTCCAGCTGCAATAGGCATCTTTGTTGCTCTTTTTAGAGGGGAACGCATAGGCATAGAACTTGCTTCGATATTTCTAATTTTTACATCTCAGGCTTGGAATATGATTTTTGGTGTCTACGAATCACTAAAAGTTATGCCAAAAGATGTTGATAGATTATTACGTGCCTACAATATTAGGGGCTGGCTTGCTTTAAAAAAGGTTTATATCCCAGCAACAATCCCTTCTCTCATCTTTAACTCCAATGTCTCATGGGGAAACAGTTGGTTCTTTCTTATGTCTTCTGAAGTTTTTGCAATTGGTGCCAAGCAGTTCAATCTTCCAGGAATAGGCCAGATTCTCTGGACTTCCTCTGAAAAGGGCGATTATTTTGGTGTTCTTGGCGGATTTCTTGCCATAATCATCACTGTTCTTGCAATGAGCATCTTTGTTTGGGAACCTTTAACCAGCTGGTCAAAAAAGTTCTCTTTTCAAATGATGCCCTACGAAGAAGAAGCTCCTGAAAATTATGTTCTATCAAAGTTTAAAGATTTAATTCAATTCTTCTCTCCAATAAGACGTGGATTTGAAGAAGAATTAAAGGAAAGGATTCAGAAAACCACTCTTACTGAAATACTTTACTCCCGTTTTTCAAAAATCCAGGCATCAAAGAAGTTAAAAAGATTGCTATCGCTAATTGTAAAAATATTATTCTTTGGTTTTCTTGCCTACCTGATTTTTGTTCTTGGTAAGTTTCTAATTTACATTTTAACCCAACCGTTCCCTCTAGAAGCTCGAAATATTCCATCATTTATTTTCTTTTCCTTTATTCGTTTGGTTTCAGTTTACATTTTTTGCTTACTTTTGTTATCAATCATCTCATCAATTCTTTACTTCGGAAGCCCAAAAACATCAGAGGGGCTTTTGACTATTTTTAGAATCCTATCTTCAATACCTGGGACCGCCTTAAAACCACTCATTCTATCAATTGCCATAGGTTCTAAATTCAAGCATTCGATGGAGCTGGCAGCCTTCTTTGTACTCTTTTCGACAATGTTTTGGTATATGATTTTCCCACCTGCGTCCCGTATTATGCTTATACCAAGAGAACTTAAAGAACCAATTCACCTCTTTTCCAAGTCAAAGTTTTTTATCCTTCGTAAACTTGTCTTGCCAGCATCTTTTCCTGGATTAGTAACCGGTTCTTTTGCTGCTTTTGGAGCAGGATGGAACGCTTTAGTAGTTGCTGAGTTTTCTGTTTTCAACCACAAGGTTTACAAAGTCAATGGTATAGGCTATTTGATTGACTATGCTGCTATCATCAAAGGCGACACCACACTACTAACACTTTGTCTGGCTGCTCTGGTTACTGTTATAATTCTTTTAAACAACCTAATCTGGCAAAAACTTTATGATTACGCCGAAAAAAAATATTCTCTCGATCTGGAGTAGAAATTGCCAAGAAGAGTTCCTCTATTAAAAGTAGAGCATGTTGAAAAGAAATTTTTTGAAGGTGGTAAAGAATATATCGTAATAAAAGATATGAATTTTTCTGTCTACAGGAACGAGTTCGTATCACTTGTTGGGCCCTCAGACTCTGGAAAGAGCACTCTGCTCAGAATCATCTCTGGTCTTGAAAAGCCAACAGATGGAAAAGTGTATTACGCTGGAGAAGAAGTAACCGGTCACAACGAAAAAGTTTCCATTGTTTTTCAGAACTTTGCCCTCATACCCTGGCTTACTGTACTTGAGAACATTATTCTTCCTCTTGAAGCTAAGGGTATTCCCAAAAAGGAAGCAGTGAGAATAAGCGAGTTTTTCATCGATAAAGTAGGTTTAGAGGGATTTGAAGAAGCATATCCGAGAGAACTTTCAAGAGGCATGAAGCAACGAGTCGGTATTGCAAGAGCCCTCGCTGTGCAGCCTGAGTTATTGCTATTAGACGAACCCTTTTCAAATCTGGACATCCTTTCAGCCAGAAATCTTCAAGAGGAAATTCTTGATATTTGGCAGGATCAATCGTTTAATTTACTAAGCATATTAATGGTTACTAACTCGATTGAAGAAGCTGTTTATATGAGCGATCGTGTTATTCTTGTCTCAGAAAAACCAGGAAAGACAATTGGACAGGTTAAAATACCATTGCCAAGACCAAGAAAATATAAGTCGAAGGAACTTTTAGAAATCGTTGACGAGGTTTATGCGCGTATACTTTAAAATTCTAGATGAAGAGGTGAGACATCTGTAATGGCTATTGAGCCCCTGCCTAAAGCCACTATTGGTGAAATTATTGGGCTTCTGGAGTTCTTAAACGATTTTAAATCTCAAAAGGAAGATCTTTTTGAATTGGCAAAAATGCTCAATATGGATATTGACGAGTTTTCTCCCATAGTTGATGCAGCAGAAATACTTGGTTTTGTGAGGATAGAAGATGGAGACATAATCCTAACTGAAATTGGTAAAAAGTTTATTGACGCTGACATCAATGAAAGAAAACTTATTTTTAAAGAAAGATTGAAAAAAGTGAAAATATTTAAGGACCTTTTAAAGTTCCTCCATACAAACAAGGACCTTATGGCTGATCGCGAAAAGGTTACTGAATTATTCGAAGAAGAGTTAACGCACGAAGACGCCGAGAAACTGCTTAATGTCATAATTGACTGGGGTAGGTTTGCAGAACTTTTAGGTTACAACGCTGATGCTGAAGAAATCTATATCGATCAAGAATAACTGAATCCTTTCCTAGAGGATAAATCACTCATATTAGGAAATTTTGTTCACTCATTTAATATCTTGTCTTTATTTTCAACACTTTAACGCTCCTCTATTCTTTTTTTAAACCCATTACAAAGAGGGGGTGATTAAAATGCCTGCATGGTGCACGGGTTGTGCTGCTTGCGCTGCATGCTCGCTCGCAGCAGTCTGGTGTGGAACCAGATATGCAGCAACTTCTTCCCTTTCTGTCGCAGGCCTAACAGCCTGGTAAAAAATAAAAAAGGAGGGGTACGAATGAGGGGTCTTCATTCAAACAAACGGATTCAGAGTTTTTATGAAATCAAGCCTGAAAAGGTTTATCCTTTCGTAACAAGCGACTGTCATATTCACACAACACCAAGAGATTCATGGCTTTTCCATCCAGGAAAGAATTCAACTAAAACAAACTTCCGCTCGTATATTTCGAAAAAAATTGACCATACTGACGAGGAGATAATCTTTTCATGTGATGGAAGAACACCTCTTAAAACTATTCTTAAGGTTCTTAAGAATGTCTACCGAATTCCAGAAAATAAAGTTTACTATTTTCTTGATTGGTTGCTTCAAGAAGGCATCATTGATTACGCATACGAGCCACTGCATTCTTCAAGTTTTCCAACTTTTGGAGGTTCAAGAGATTACTTCGTACCCCTCCATCTATTCCTGGAGCTTACTGATTCATGCAATCAAAGGTGTGTTCATTGTTACAGAGAGTCTGGTCCAGGAAATAATCAATTTATGAATAAAGAGAATTTCTTCAGGATGGCTGAAAACCTGTCACTTGAAGGCACACTGGTTGTTGAGTTCACCGGAGGAGAACCTCTCTTGCATCCTTATTTTGATGAAATGCTTTCCCTGGCAGCAGAGTATTTTGATCTGGTATCAGTGATAACAAATGGAACACTTCTCGATGAACAGAAAGTTTCTCTATTGAGCAATCTGAACAAGTACGAAACCAAAGTTTTTGTAAGCATCACTTTAAATTCCTATAAGAGTTCTTTTCACGACTGGTTTGTAGGGATGAAAGGATCCTTTGAAAAGGCTTTAAGAGCATTGAGGCTTTTGGAAGCTGCTTCAGTCCCTGTAAGAGTATCAATGAATGTTTCAAGAGAAAACCTTAATGATATTCTACCAACTGCAGAACTGGCATTTGAAAATGGTGCTTCCATATTTGCAGCTGCTCCTGTTAATCCGGAAGGCAGGGCATTAAACTCTCGAATCTTTATTGAAGACGATAGCGACTGGGCCCGCTTTGATATTGAATTTATGAAACTAAAATCTATTTATCCAGATAAGGTTTTTGTCCTGCCTGAACCTACTTTGAAAGAAATCTTTGACTTTGGTTGTGGAGCAGGAACAAAAACCATAGCAATATGTCCTGAAGGAAACATAAGACCATGTGTGATGTTTGATAGAAGCTTTACTTTTGGCAATATTTTTTCAGAAGATCTCGAGCACCTTCTTTCCGAAAAGAATCTTGGAGTATTTTCAGATGTTGAATCCCCTTCTTCTTTGGGATGCGAAAGATGCAAAAACTTCAGTTACTGCAATGGTTGCCTTAAACGTATGCTTATGAAAGCATCAGAAAACTCAGAGTGTGGGCTGAACAAAAAGGGTTTTAGTTGGAGGTCGTAAGATGCTCAAGGCGCTGACGATTGATTTAACTTCATCTTGCAATTATAAGTGTGTTTACTGTAGAAAGGAGAAATCGATACCTGATTCAGAGTTATCGCTGGAAGAAATAACTTGGATAATCAGGGAATCAAAGAAATTGGGTCTAACAGATGTTTTTCTCACCGGTGGTGAGCCTTTGCTTCACCCTTCAATAGTTGAAATATTAAATATCTGCCTTGAAGAAAGAGTTTTTGTAAGTTTGTTTACCTCATGTCCAGATAAATCAGAAAAACAACTGGATGAGATATTGAGTTTTCCAAACCTTGCACAGGTAAGAGTTAGCATCGAATCCCTTGAACCTGAAGTTCTTGAGATTATCAAGGGAAAACGAAGCGCCTATAGAAACATCCTTGGAACTGTTGAAAAACTTTCGCAAAAAAAGAGTTTTTTTGGTATTTCAATGACTCTCAATGAAATCAACAGATCAGAAATAGGAGATGTATTCGACTTCGCAGTCCAAAAAGGTGCCAGCTATTTCAGACTCTCTACACTTATGAAAGAGGCACCTGAAGAAAATTTGGAAAATGCAAAGGAGTCAATCTGCCTTCTTTCAGAATTGCTATTGCATAGAATATCCTTCTTAAGGTCTTCAATCTATCCTCTATATGAAAATCCAGTCGAAATCTCCTGGGCCTTTTCATGTCGCTGTCCGGCTCTTTCGCATACGGCCTATATTTTTAAGTCTCGTTCAAAAATATACCTTGCCTTGTGCCCATATGCTAAGGGGATTTCAAGGCCGATTGTAATTGGTAAATTCAAGGAGGCGCTAGATGAAGTAATAAACGAAGCAGCCTTAAAGAATTCTTCTAAAGGATGTCTTGCGCTGCCTTCTAATAATGGAGAAATGAGCTCGCTTGAAATACTTTACAGGTTCCTAGTCGAACATCTAAATACCTTGGGTGAAAGCGTAAAACAAAAGATGCTTCTCGCAGCAATTATCAATAGGCAATTAGAACTCTACAACTATGGTTATTATCCTTGCTGGAGAAGTTCGCCGCTTTTTCTGCATCCAATAAGAAATGTTGTGTACTGAATGATTTACTGACTTTCATCATCGCTTTTAAAAAGAGGGGGGCTTTCATTCTCAACATATTGGTATCCCAGATGTAGGTAAGCTTTTTTAGTTGGCATTCTTCCTCGTTGAGTTCGGACTAAGAAGCCTGATTGAATGAGAAAAGGCTCATAGACATCTTCAATGGTGGCAGCCTCTTCGCCTATAGCATTTGCGAGTGCATTTATTCCTACAGGTCTGCCTCTATAATTCTCAATCATAATTTTCAAAAGCTTTCTATCAACATCATCGAGTCCTTCATTATCCACATTTAAGAAATCAAGCGCTTCCTTACACTTTTCAACCGTAATTAGACCCCTATGCTTTACCTGAACATAGTCTCGTACTCTTTTTAGTAATCGGTTAGCAATTCTTGGAGTTCCCCGAGATCTTCTTGCAATTTCTAGTGCAGCGTCCTCTTCAATTTCACACAGCAGCAGACTAGCAGAACGCAGAACGATCTCCTTAAGTTCTTCTGTTTTGTAAAAATCTAGCCTTGCAGTAAATCCAAACCTGTCTCTCAACGGTGCTGTCAACATTCCTGAGCGGGTTGTTGCACCAACTAAAGTAAACTTTGGTAAATCCAGCCTTATTGTTCTCGCACCAGGACCTTTTCCTATAACAATATCTATTTTGAAATCTTCAAGCGCTGCGTAAAGTACTTCCTCGACAGGTCTGGGTAAACGATGTATCTCGTCTATGAAAAGAACAGAGTTTTCGCTTAGGGATGTTAAAATCGCCGCAATGTCAGATGATCTCTCAAGAGCAGGTCCAGATGTTATCCTGATACCAACTCCCATTTCATTGGCAATAATCTGAGCCAATGTAGTTTTTCCAAGACCAGGGGGACCAGAAAGAAGGATATGGTCAAGTGGCTCTCCTCTTTCCTTGGCAGCCACAATAAATATTTCAAGAGCACTTTTTATGTTTTTCTGACCTACAAATTCAGAAAACTTTCTTGGTCTTAAAAGGCTCTCTTCATTTATATCGCTTTCTTGTTGTAATTTTGGATCGAGTAGATCACTCATCGATTACCCTTTGCTGAGCTTTTTTAAAGCTTCACTTACGATTTCTTCTGCCGTTTTTAGTTTTGTAAAGTCCAGATCAGAGAACAATCTAGTTATCTCTTCTTTTTTCAATCCAAGTTTTTCTAAAGCTTCCATAGCAACTTTTCTTTCTTCGTTATACCCTGAAACTATCGAATCCTTAAAAAGTTCGAATTTGCTAACCAGTTCAAGTAGAATCTTTGAGGCTGTCTTTTTTCCAATCCCCTCAACTTGTTCAAGCGCAACAGGATTTTTCTTTGATACTGCTTCTAAAATTCCCTTTATTCCAAGTTTTGAGATTATCCTAAAAGCAAGCCTAGGTCCAACACTATCCATGCTTCTTAATGTATCGAACATCTCCCTTTCTGATGCATTGTCAAATCCATACAATTCAAATGTATCGCCTCGCAATATAGCAGCGACAAACAATTCTATCTCGCTTCCAATATCAGCATACTCAAATACAGATTCAGAAACTTGCACCAAGAAACCGATACCTGAGCTTTCAACGACGAGTGCTTTGGTAGATTTGGCAATAACCCTTCCTCTCAAGTAGTAGATCATCTTATTCCATTCTTTCAAATTGCTTTTCGAAAAGACTTATGTTAGCGTGGCAGATTGCCACAGCAATGGCATCAGCTGCATCGTCAGGCTTTGGGAGTTCTAAGAGTCCGAGCAAGTTCTTCACCATATACTGCACTTGTTTTTTGCTTGCTTTTCCATAGCCAGCAATCGACTGCTTAACTTGTAGTGGGGTATACATACTAACAGGAACGCCTCTCTGAGCGGCTGCAAGCAAAATAACTCCAGAAGCATGACCAACAAAGAGAGCGTTCGTAACATTCCTATTAAAAAACTGCCTTTCTAAAGCCACCACATCAGGCTGAAACCAATCAATCAACGCAGATATCTCTTCGTAAATCTGCTTTATTCTATTTGAGATCTCTGTCTCTGAATTGGTTTTGATACAACCGTGTTTATGAAGTTTGAATCGCCCATCAAATGATTCAAGACAAGCATATCCAGTGATAGCTGTCCCTGGATCAATGCCGACAATTTTCATTAAAGCACCTGGTTTCAAATAAGATACAACTATATTTTAACCTTCTAACTCTTCAAGAATAGATTCTTCAATATCAAAATTGGAGTAGACCTCTTGAACATCATCATGGTCTTCAAGTGCCTCAATAAGTCTTAGAACCTTCTTTGCAGTTTCCTTGTCCTCAATCTTCACTGTAGAAGTAGGATTCATTGTTATTTCTGCCCTTTCAAACCTGTACTGCTTTTGCTGAAGAGCCTCTTTTACCTGATTAAAGTTCTTTGGACTTGTAATCACATTAACAAAGCTTTCGTCTTCTTCTAAATCTTCAGCCCCAGCCTCGAGTGCGTCCATCAGTAGTTCTTCTTCATTGACTTCTTCTTTTAGAAATGAAACGATGCCTTTTTTTTCGAACATCCAGGACACACTTCCTGTTTCTGAAAGGTTGCCTCCATGCTTACTGAATATATGTCTGATGTCTGCAGCTGTTCGGTTCCTATTGTCAGTCATAGCCTCAACCATAACTGCCACTCCACCAGGAGCATATCCTTCATAGACTATTTGTTCATAATTCTCAGAGCCCAGTTCACCAGTTGCTTTCTTTATTGCTCTCTCAATGTTCTCTTGAGGAAGGTTAAACTGCTTTGCTTTTTCTATAGCATTCGCTAGTTGAGGGTTGGTTTCTGGATTCCCCCCTCCCTGCTTTGCAGCAACTATTATTGCCCTAGTAAGCTTTGAAAAAATCTTTCCCCTTTTAGCGTCTTCTTTTGCCTTCTTATGCTTTATC
>JAOADC010000062.1 GCA_026417515.1 Actinomycetota bacterium | reverse complement strand
CTCAGTAAGCAATCTTGCTGTGTACTGTCCCACGTGTCTTATACCGAGAGCAAATATCAAGCGATTCAAAGGTCTTTTTTTCGATGCCTGAATAGCGTTGTAAAGTTTTTCTGCCTTCTTCTGTGCAAAGAGAGGTAGTTCCAGCAAATCTTCAATCGTCAAATAATAAATATCAGCAATTGTTTTTACTTTATTTCTATTGAGGAGCTCTCTTGCAACAACATCTCCTAATCCATCGATATCCATTGCTGGACGGCTTGCCCAGTGAAGTATATGATTGAAAACTTGGGCAGGACAGCTAATCCCACCTGTGCAATAATGGACTGCTTCTCCAGGCAGTCTGACTACATCTGCATTACAAATAGGGCATTTGTCGGGCATCTTGAAAATTTTCTCATCGCCGGTTCGCCTGGATACAACTGGGGCCACAATTTCAGGTATAACGTCGCCTGCCTTATGAACAATCACAAAATCGCCTATGCGTATGTCTTTCCGTCTTACTTCGTCTTCATTATGAAGGGTCGCACGAGAAATTGTTGAACCGGCTACAAAAACTGGCTCAAGAATCGCTACAGGTGTTAGCGCTCCTGTTCTTCCGACGGAAACAATAATGTCCAGCAGCTTCGTGACCTTTTCTTCAGGAGGGAACTTATAAGCAACAGCCCAGCGAGGAGCTTTGCTTGTTTCACCTAAAAGTTCATGGAGATGGGTTTCATTAACCTTAATAACGACTCCGTCGATCTCGAAGTCAAGGGTATGCCTCTTTTCCTGCCATTCAGCACAGAATTCCTTAACCTCATCAATATTTTTACAGACTTTATGAACTGGAACGATTGGAATACCTGCTCTTTTAAACCATTCAAGAGCCTCAGCATGAGTTTTAAATGAAATACCTTCACCATAGTTAAAACCATGAGCGGCAAATATTAACTTTCTTTTATGAGTTATGCTTGGGTCAAGTTGCCTTAAAGAACCAGCAGCGGCATTTCTTGGATTTGCAAATAAGGATTCACCATTTTGAGCTCTTTCCTCGTTGATCTTTTTAAACTCTTCTTTGCTCATATAGGCTTCGCCACGCACCTCTATTAAAGGAGGGGGCGAATCAATGAGTAATCTCAAAGGAACATTCCTAATTGTCTTTACATTCGGGGTTATATCCTCTCCAACTTCACCATCGCCCCTAGTTGCTCCTCTCACAAGAACCCCGTTTTCGTAGACAAGAGCAACAGCAGCTCCGTCAAGTTTTACTTCACAAACAAAAGAGAATTCTTGATCTCCAATCGTCTTTGATATTCTCTTTAACCAGTCGTCAAGCTCATCAAAATCGAAAACATCCTGAAGGGACAGCAGGCGACGATAGTGATTTACAGGTTTAAAACCTTCTTTTGGCGGTGCTCCTACTCTTTGCGTTGGAGACTCAGGGGTGATTAACTCAGGAAATCTTTCTTCAAGTAATTGAAGTTCTCTATAAAGGGCATCATATTCAGCATCTGAAATCTCAGGTGAATCTAAAACATAGTAGAGGTAATTATGATACTCAATGAGTTTTCTAAGTTCTTTTACTCTTTCTTCGGCTTTTTCTTTAGAATAGGTCTGAACCTTCTTCTTTATTTCATCGAATTCGGACATAAATATAATTATACTGCTGTATCTATTTCTATATCCCCATATGCGCCCATAGAGTTGCCAACAATTATGAGAACTCCACCTACGCCTATTTCTTTTGCCCTTGCCAGTCCCTTCTCAATATCTGATTCGCCTCTTACGACATTTCCTATAGATGTAGCCGCTGCATCAGCAAAGGCAGTATCTTCATCCAGGACAACAACGGCATCTGCCTTTCCGAAACTCAAAGAATGACCAACTGTGCCTGAACTTGTACAAAGACCAACAGGTTTTCTTGCCGGTATTTTCACCAGTATTTTTTCACTGAATGGAGAACCACCTGCGTAGACGAGTGATTGCCTTTCTTTAAGTGAGTAGCAAAAAATATCTCCACCATTTTCAACTATGACTTCTTTTGAATATTTTAAGAGAGACCTTCCAACCTCTTCAGCGATTGCTCCTGCCACTGCAGCCATTGGACCTACACCTGCCCTTTTAGATGCCTCATACATCCTCCTTACAATTTGTGGCGTATTGCTATGGACAGGTAAATCCAAAGGAACAAGTGACGCATAAAACTCAGGATAGATGGAAATCCAATGCTCCAGTTCTTCCCTGGCTTTCTTTAAAACTTCAGTTGCTTCAGATTGAAGACGCCTTTCAGTGAAAATAAGTAGATCAGATTCTTTTATCTGCACCTGATAACCTATAAGGTTTTCTGCCTTACAATCAAGCCTGTAAACCCTTGGTTCATAAGTGCCCATAACGCTAAAAATCTTCTTCTTTTTTTATTTCTTTTTCAACCCCTCTTTAAATTGTCGAACAGATGTTCTATTATATTAGTATGCCAGTCACAGATGTTAAGGAGCCCATAAGCGTTATAGCAGGATTCAAAGCAGGAAAAATTTTACCGTTGAAAATATTCTGGAATGGAAAAAAAGTGAAGATAAAACAGGTTACAGGCAGTTGGAAGATAAATGAAGGCTACTACACGGTCTACTATATTTCTTGCTTAGGAGAAAACGATGTCTACTACGAGATTTCCTTCTCTACCAAAACCCTTGTTTGGTGTCTCGAAAAGCTGGAAACAATATAGTAAGGAAAGAGCCATTCTCCATATCGATATGAATGCTTTCTTTGCCTCAGTGGAACAGGCTCAAAGGCCTTATTTGAAAGGCAAGCCTGTGCTCATATCTGCTGACCCTTATGGAACCCCTAAAGGAGCAAGATCAGTCGCAGCAACAGCCAGTTATGAGGCAAGGGCATACGGTGTAAAAACAGGTATGCCACTCTTTCAAGCCAAGGAATTGTGCCCTCATGCAGTCATAGTAGAAGGAGACGCAAGAAAGTACACGGGGATTTCTCTGAAATTCCTTGAAATACTAAAGACATTTACTGATCTCGTAGAGCCTTACTCAATAGATGAAGCGTTCATTGATGTAACTAATACAGAACATCTTTTTGGAAATAAGGTTGAGATAGCAAAAAAAATCAAAAAATTGGTAAAGGAAAACTTTGGAATAACCTGTTCAATTGGGATAGGACCAAACAAACTGGTGGCAAAAATAGCATCTGACCTTGAAAAACCAGATGGACTAGTGGTCATAGAAAAAAAGGACCTGCCAGAAGCTATCTGGCATCTTCCTGTGGAAGCAATACCGGGCATAGGAAGAAAGAGGATGCTAAAAATGAATTTGATGGGCATCCATACATTAAAGGACCTTGCCCTATATCCTCAGGAAAATCTGAGAAGGGCTTTTGGAATCGTTGGCGTTTATCTTCAAAATGCTGCCTTTGGTTTAGACGATTCTCCTGTAGTGCCTGAAGAAAAAATTGGGGATCCAAAGTCCATTTCGTCTGCTTCTACATTTGGCAAAGATACACTGGATGAAGAAAAGATTGCTTCTGCTCTTTTCTACCTTACTGAAAAGGCAGTTTTAAGAATGAAAAGACACCGACTTAAAGCCACAGTAGTTGGAGTGTGGCTAAGATACGAGGATTTTTCAAGCGAAGGAAAGGGAGAGAAGGTAAAACAGGAAATCTCCACCTTTGAAGAAGTAAAATACCATGCATTTAGAATCCTTGAAAGATTTATGCCACCTAAAAAACATGTGAGGCTCGTTGGCGTTTATCTTGGAGGACTTAAAAAAATTGAGTTTGAAGATATTTCTCTTTTTAAAAGTGAATCTAAAAAACGTATGGTTGACGATTTAATAATTGAAACAAGAAAAAAGTGTGGACCCTGTTCCCTTCTTCGAGCAAGGTCTCTCATAGGAGAAAAAATTGTTATGACCTGAATCAAGCGATTGTGGTTGAGTTAAAATAAAAAAACCAATAAAGAGGAGGTAGCCTTGAACAGACTTTGGGCTCCCTGGCGAGCAAAGTATATTAGAGAAGTTGCAGACAAAAGCCCAGAAAAATGTTTCCTTTGTGAAGCAGCAAGAATGAAGAATCCTGAAGAAGCATTTGTTCTTGAATTTTCAAAACACTCTTTTGTCATTCTAAATATTTACCCTTATAACACAGGACATTTGATGGTAGTGCCATTAAGGCACATTGCAAACCTTGAAGAACTTACTGAAGAAGAGCACGCAGATTTAGGAATCACACTGGCAAGATGCATTAAGGCCATTAAGAAGGCCTACTCACCTCACGGTATAAACATAGGTATGAATTTAGGAAGAGCAGCAGGTGCAGGCCTTGAATCTCACATACATTACCATGTGGTTCCAAGATGGAATGGCGATACAAACTTTATGCCTGTTATTGCTGAAACAAAGGTTGTGTCTGAGATGCTGGATGATACATTCAGAAAGTTAAAAGAAGCCCTTATTGAGATATAGGATAGGAAAATGCGCAACTCTGCTTTTGTTTATTCTGAAGATTGTTTGAAATACAATTTCTCTAAAACTCACGTTTTTCGTCCAGAAAGGGCTTATAATGTATTTCATCTTCTTAAAGAAGAAAACCTTTTTGGAGACAACCTCAATCTAATAGAGCCAGAACCAGCAAGCAGAGAAGACTTGTTCTTATTTCATACAAAGAGTTATATTGAAGCAATTGAGCAGGAAAACGAGATTCTTCTAAACGAGCACGGTGTTGGTTTTGGAGATAATCCCTTTTTTAAAGGTATTTCATTTGCAGTAAAGATAGTTGCTGGCGCAACCATTACCGCTGCCCTTTCATTGACAAAAGGATATGATGTGGCATTCTCTTTTGCAGGAGGATTGCATCACGCTCATCCTGACTACGCATATGGTTTCTGCCTAGTTAATGATGCTGTTCTTGCTATAAAAAAACTTATTCTTGAAGGTTATTCCTCCCCTGGTTCAATTATGTATGTTGATATCGATGCGCACTTTGGCGATGGAGTCGTTTATGGGCTCTACGAAAGACCTGAAGTGATTACTTTTTCTTTACACGAATCAGGACGCTATCTATTTCCAGGAACAGGTTTCCTGCATGAAACAGGAAAAGGAGAAGGAAAAGGTCTAAAAATCAATGTTCCCCTACCTCCATACTCTGCTGAAAGAGAGTTCTTGCTAGTAACAAGAGAAATCATCGTACCACTGATTGAAAAAACCAAGCCAATGTTTATTGTTCTTCAATCAGGAACAGATGGGTACGCTGAAGATCCCCTCACCCATCTTAAATATTCGCCCCACTGCTATTCTTACTTTTTCAAGACATTAAAGAAACTACAGGATAAGCTGGGATTTAAATTACTGATACTTGGGGGCGGAGGTTATGTACCTTGGTTTGCCAGTCTAATCTGGTTTGCTGCAACAATGAATTTTGCTTTTGATACCGAATTTGAGGAAGTCTTAAAACTTTTAAAGAAGCACGAAAACGTTATCAAGGTGCCTGAAAAGATGGAGTTTGAACCAGACGGAAGCAAGGGCAGCGAATACTATACTGAAGAATTTAACACTGCACTCGAAAACGCTAAAAATCTCGTAGAAAATATTCCAAATGTGCTTGATTCTATTCGCCAGAATACCTGATACTGTTAGCAATTATTACTATGTACTCGTCTAATATTTTCTTTTCTTCTTCAGGAACTGAAATGGTTATATTCAGTTTCTTTCCTGGAGCTATCCTTGAAATATAAGCAGCATAAAAACTGCTTTGCTTGATTTTTCCAGAGTAGACAATCTCATATCCATTTTTTTCTACTATTTTCTTTCTTCTTAAGAATTTTATTCCATCCACATTTTTTCTAAGCTCATCTAAAGTAAGTTGGTAGTACTCGCTCAGATCGCTGATTCTTGTTTCTTTGGGAAGACCTTTCTCAACATCGATCATAATAAGATGCCCCATATCTCCTTTGGCAAGAACAAAAATCCGGTCAGCGATACCATATTCCTTTTTTTGAGCTTTGGTCACAGCATGAAAGCCTGGTGGAACCTTTATGATGAATCCGTCAAGTTTAACCGTTCTGATTGTTGGTGCTGAAGATGTTCTGTTCTGTAGAACAAAAAAACCTGCTATAGAAACCACGACTACAGCAATGACAAGATATTCTATCCAATCTCTCTTAAGCCTCACTAATTACTCCAAGCTCCTTTCTAATTTCAAATGCATTGAAAGAGCTTCTTGCATAAGGATCTATGAAGCTTCTTTTAAATCCGATTTCTTGTGCCATTTTTTTAATTTCATCAAATTCATTTTTATTGTAAACCTTTTTAGGCTCAGGATGGTTTCTTGTTGGTCTTAAGTACTGACCAACCACAACAATATCCACATTAGAATTTTTAAGGTCTATAAAAGTTTCTTTAATTTCATCAAGCGTTTCTCCCAGGCCAACCATAAAACCAGATTTAACAGGAATATTGAATTCAAGTGAGACTTTTTTCAGTAATTCAAGACTTCGATTATAGTCTGCAAGAGGTCTGTAATTATTAAATAGCCTTCTTACAACTTCTATGTTGTGATTGAAAACTGAAACACCTGAGTTGATGAGGTCGCTTAGTCTTTCCCATTTGCCCGAAAAATCTGGGACAAGAACCTCTATCTCTGTTCTTGGTGAAGTATTCTTTATTGCTTTTACAGTTTCGATGAAATGATTTAGACCTCCATCATCCAGATCATCTCTGGTGGTTGAAGTAATAACAACATATGAAAGATTCAGTTTAGCCACTGCCTGCGCAACTCTTAAAGGCTCTGAAGGATCGAGGGAGGCAGGTTTTCTCTTTTCAACTGAACAGTAAAGACAATTTCTGGTGCAACTTGGACCCATAATTAAGAACGTGGCGGTTCCTTTTCTGTAGCACTCTGTTCTGTTTGGACATCTTGCAGACCTGCAGACTGTGTTTAACTCAAGTTCTCTAAGTGTTTTTTCAACTGCACCATATTTTCCACCAGCTTCTATTCTTTTAAGATAGGTTGCTTTGGATTTTCTCATTTCAACTATGTCTTTTCTTGCCT
>JAOADC010000036.1 GCA_026417515.1 Actinomycetota bacterium | reverse complement strand
TGCCCGCCTCTTTGCAGCTATGAGAGTGTTCTTCAAAAGCATTGCTCTTGTTACAAGCCCGACTCCTCCTGGAACAGGCGTTATATATGAAGCTACTTCCGAAGCAGAATCGAAGTCAACGTCACCAACTATCTTATCGTCCACTCTATTTATTCCCACATCAATCACTACTGCTCCTTCTTTTATAATGTCTCCTGTAATCATTTTGGGACGACCAACCGCCACAACTAAGATGTCTGCGTTTTTTGTAAACTCAGACAAATCTTTTGTTCTCGAGTGGCAGATTGTTACTGTGGCGTTTTCTTTAAGAAGAAGAACTGCTGCAGGTTTACCAACGATATTTGAGCGACCTATGACAACTGCATTCTTGCCGGAAATTTCAATATTGTATCTTTTGAGCATTTCTATTATTCCTGCTGGCGTGCAAGGGTAAAGAGCCTCCTTGCCTATCAACATAAGCCCCTGATTGATTGGATGAAAACCATCCACATCCTTTTCAGGATTTATTGCCCTTATAACTTCGAATTCATCAATGTGTGATGGCAGAGGCAATTGGACCAGTATACCATCTATATCATTGCGAACATTTAGTTCTTCGATGATGCTAATTAATTCACCTTCTGTGGTCTCTTTCGGTAATACAATTTTTTCAGAATAAATACCAACCTCATTGCAGTCTTTCACCTTGTTTTTTACATAAATATGAGATGCAGGATCATCTCCAACTAGAATAGTTGCTAAGCCAGGTTGAATGCCAGATTTTTTGAGGTTTTTAACTTCTTCGGCTACTTCTTGCTTAATCTCTGCTGAGATTTTTTTTCCATCAATAATTTGAGCAACCAATACTTACTACCTCCTTCTTTCAAACTTTTCTTAATGGAGCATAATCCAATAAAAGTGTTTTTTCGCCAAAATTTTCGAAGTTAACCGTAACTCTTCCTCCACTTGCAATTTCAATTACTTTGCCTCTGCCAAACTTATCATGAAAAACAATATCACCAATTGATAGTTCATCTTGATTTATAAATTTCTTAGCAGAGTATCCTTTATTGCTTCCCCTGAAAGCAAAGTCATAAAACCTTACTTCGCCAAATTCCAGTTCAGACGATCTTCTTTCAATGCTTATTAGTTCTTCTGGTATCTCTGAGAGAAACCTTGAGGGTGCCTGAATCTGTCTTTCGCCAAAGCGAGTCCTTAAAAAAGCATACGATAGGTAGAGTTTTTCTCTTGCTCTGGTTATACCGACGTAGCAAAGTCTTCTTTCTTCTTCAATTTCATCTTCACTCATCATAGACCTTTGATGAGGAAACATACCTTCTTCAAGACCAACAATAAAAACCACAGGAAACTCAAGTCCCTTTGCGTTGTGAACTGTCATCATTGTTACTGCTTCGTCTTCGTGCTCGTAGGTATCCACATCTGATATCAAAGAAATCCTTTCTAAAAATTCAGTAAGCCCTGCTCCTGGATAAACTCTGGCAAAATTTACCGCCAGGGATACTAGTTCCTGAATGTTTTCTATCCTTGTATCTGCTTCAACAGTTTTTTCTTCCTTGAGCATATCAATGTAGCCTGACTTATCTGCAGCCATCCATATGATTTCTGGAATCTCTCTTTTTTGTGATTCTTTCCTAAGAAGAGAAATCAGGTCTGCAAACTCCAAAAAACCTTTTTTTGCCTTCGATGAAAGACCCTGAATTTCTTCAGCCTTTTCTGCTGCCTCAACAAGGCTAAATCCATTTTGATAAGCAAAAAATTCCAATTTTTCAAGGCTCTGTCTGCCTATGCCTCTCTTTGGAACATTGATGACTCTCTTGAAACTTATAACATCGTTTGGATTCTCAACAAGTCTCAGATAAGCCAAAATGTCTTTTATCTCCTGTCTGTCATAGAATTTAAGACCACCAACAATAATATATGGAATACCATGTCTCATAAAAGTTTCTTCAAGAACTCTCGATTGTGCATTTATCCTATAAAAAACTGCTATGTCACCATATCTATATCTGGAACTGCTAACAAGCCTGGAAATCTCATAGGCTAAGAAATTTGCTTCATCGAATTCATCATTTGCCTCGTAAACGCTTATTTCTTCCCCTCTTTCATTTTCAGTCCAGAGTTTTTTTCCCTTTCGCCTACGATTGTAACTGATAAGGGTATTGGCTGCTTCAAGAATTACCTTGGTTGACCTATAGTTCTGTTCAAGCCTTATTACAACTGCATCAGGAAAGTCTTTCTCAAAATCGAGAATGTTTCTTATGTCAGCGCCTCGCCATCCATATACTGACTGATCGTCATCTCCAACAACAAATAGGTTTCTGTGCTTTTGACTGAGCAATCTTAGAAGTTCATATTGGGTCCTATTTGTGTCCTGATACTCATCGACAAGAATATATCTGAATCTTTCTTGATACTTCTGCAACACATCTGGAAATTCTCTAAAGATTTTTACTGTAAGCAACAAGATATCATCAAAGTCAAGCGCATTGCTTTCTTTCAGACGTTGCTGATATTTTTCATAAACTCTGGCTGCAACTTCTTCTAATTTTGTGGATGCTTCTAACTTGAACTCAGATGGAGAAATCAATTCGCTTTTTGCAAGAGATATCTTGTTTAAGATCGAAGCAGGTTTAAACTCGGCTGCGTCAATTCCACTATCTTTAAGAATCTCTGTTATGAGCTTCTGACAGTCCCTTTCGTCGTAAACAACAAAGTTGTTCTTATATCCTAAATGATGAATTTCCTGCCTCAATATTCTTGCGCACGCAGCATGAAAAGTAGAAATCCAGATATATTTTGCTTTTTCACCTACAAGCGAAATAACCCTTTCTCTTATTTCGTCTGCTGCTTTATTTGTAAAGGTTATTGCCAGTATTGAAGCAGGATGAACCCCCTTAACACCTATAAGATATGCTATCCGATAAGTAAGGACCCTTGTCTTGCCACTTCCTGCTCCAGCTATGACAAGATGTGGCCCTTCTGTTGATGTGACAGCATCAAACTGAACTGGATTCAATTCATTTAAAAAGTCAACTTGTTTCACTGCTAAAAATTCCCCAGGATTATTATATTCCCAAACAGTAAGGTTGATGATAAGGAGGCTAGTAAAGGCTCTTTCCTAGCACACTGGCTACTTTACGACATTCCTCAACCCATTCTTTTAAATGAGAAGTTTGAAGTGACTGCTGACCGTCACAGAGTGCTTCTTTTGGGTTTGGATGAGCTTCAATCATTACACCATCAGCACCTGCTGCAATAGCAGCGCGTGACATAGGTATTAACATATCTGCCCTTCCAGTTCCATGGCTGACATCAACAACAACTGGAAGCGTCGATAGTTTCTTTAAAACTGGAACAGCGTTTAAATCAAGTGTAAAACGAGTTGCATGTTCGAAAGTCCTTATGCCTCTTTCACAGAGTATTACATTAGGATTACCTGCAGAGAGTATATACTCAGCTGCCAGGAGCAGTTCTTCTATGGTTGCTGCAAAACTTCTCTTAAGTAACACCCATTTTTTTGATTCTGCAGTTATGGCACCTATTTTCTTTAAAAGGCTATAGTTATCCATATTTCTGGCGCCAACCTGAATGACATCTATTTTTTCATGAACCTTCTCAAGAACATCGACTTCTGTAACTTCAGTTACAGTCATCAGTCCATAGTTCTTTGCTGCTTCGACTAAGAGTTCGAGCCCTTCATCGCCAAGCCCCTGGAAAGAGTAAGGAGAAGTTCGAGGTTTATAAGCGCCACCTCTAAATATCTTGATACCTGCTTCTTTGACAGCCTTTGCTGCAGCAAAGACCTGTTCACGGGTTTCAACAGAGCAGGGTCCTGCAATTAGAGTGACTTTATCGCTTGCAAACACTGCTAGTATTCCTCGTCAGCCAGACTTTTCATCCATTTTAAAATGGTCTCGTAGATATCTATGAGAGCCTCGTTATAGAGATCTCCTGGATTGGCATTACGAATTTTCTCAAAAATCTCTTCTTCTCTTTTTGGGTCGTAAAGGGACAATCTGTTCTCTTTTTTTATTTTGATTATTTCACGAACTAGCCTGGTTCTTTCGTTTAAGAGTTCGACAATCTTTCTATCAATTTCATCTACTTTGGACCTGAGTTCGTTTATTTTTTCTAAGGGATCCATATCTTACTCCCATTCAATAGTTGCAGGAGGCTTTGAACTAATATCGTATACTACACGGTTAACATTTTCAACTTCATTAATAATTCTTGTAGAAATTTTCGCTAAAATCTCATAAGGTATCTTTGCCCAATCAGCAGTCATTGCATCCTCTGAAGTAACTGCCCTGACAACTACTGGATAGGCGTAAGTTCTTTCATCGCCCATAACACCAACTGTTCGAATTGGGAGAAGAACGCAGAAAGCCTGCCAGATATCTCTGTAAAGTCCTGCTTTCTTGATTTCTTCAAGAAGTATGGCATCTGCTTCCTTAAGTATTTCTATCTTTTCTCTGGTTACCTCTCCTATAATTCTTATGGCAAGACCTGGTCCAGGAAATGGATGTCTCCAAACAATTTCTTCAGGCAGACCGAGTTCTTCGCCAATCTCCCTGACTTCGTCTTTAAAGAGCAGCCTTAAAGGCTCAACGACGCCTTTAAATTCCATATTTGTTGGTAGTCCACCTACATTGTGATGAGTTTTAATCTTTGCTGCTGTTTCAGTTCCACTCTCTATTACATCAGGGTAAAGAGTTCCCTGTACAAGGTAGGTAGCGTTTATTTCCCTGGCAACATCTTCAAAAACTCGAATAAATTCTTCACCAATAATCTTTCTTTTCTGCTCTGGGTCAGTAACACCTTTCAATTTTTCAAGAAATCTTTGAGATGCATCAACGTGGATAAGATTTATATGAAAGTGATCACGGAAAGTTTTTACTACCTGTTCAGCCTCGTTTTTTCTTAAAAGACCATGATCGACAAAAACACAGGTAAGGTTTTCTCCTATGGCTTTATGAACAAGCACTGCAGCCACAGATGAATCAACGCCGCCTGAAAGAGCACAAACAACTTTTTCGCTTCCAACCTTTTCTTTAACGGAGGCTATCGCTTCTTCGATGATTGAGAATCTAGTCCACTCAGGGAGGCATCCACAAGCATTAAACACAAAGTTTTTAAGTATTCCCTTGCCATGCTCAGTATGAACCACCTCTGGATGAAATTGAACAGCATAGTAGCCCATTTGGGGATTCTCAAAAGAAGCCACAACTGAACCTTCGGTTACTGAAGTGGTTAAAAATCCTTCAGGAAGGTCAACCACTGAATCTCTGTGGCTCATCCATACCATCTGTTCCTTTGGAAGTCCCTGAAACAATACTGAGTTTTCAGAAAAAACAGAAAGTTTGGTTGGACCGTATTCACTTCTACCAGTTCTTTCTACTCGCCCACCAAGATCTTTAGCCATAAGTTGCATTCCATAACAGATTCCAAGAACAGGTATGCCAAGTTTATAAATTTCTGGATCAATATTAGGAGCACCTTCTGTATAAACTGAAGCAGGCCCACCAGACAACACTATGCCTTTCGGATTTCTCTTTCTGACTTCCTCAGCAGTAATGGTGTGAGGAACTATTTCAGAATAAACTTTGAGTTCCCTTATGCGTCTGGCTATAAGCCTGGCGTACTGTGCCCCAAAATCAACTACAAGTATCGTGTCAAAGTTTTGCATCTTTATGCCGAACCGCCTACTCCTTGATGACGCTGATAAACCTTACCTTCAGTTTGAAGAGCAGGAGCAATGACAATTTCTGCACGATGAAAATCTTTGATACTTTCATAACCTGCAGTTGCCATCGAAGTTCTTAAAGCCTCTGCAAGATTGAGCCTTCCATCGTTCTCGTGAGCAGGTCCGATTAGTATTTCTTTAAGAGTGCCAATTGTTCCTACATGAATCCTGGTACCTCTTGGCAATTTTGGATGGAAAGTAGCCATTCCCCAGTGGTAGCCTCTACCAGGAGCCTCTTTTGCCCTTGCAATCGGCGAGCCTAACATAACAGCATCAGCACCACAAGCAATTGCCTTCGCAATATCCCCACCATATACCATACCACCATCAGCAATTACATGTACGTACCTTCCTGTTTCTTCAAGATATCTACTCCTGGCTGCTGCTGCGTCAGCAATTGCCGTTGCCTGGGGAACACCGATTCCGAGGACTCTTCTTGTTGTGCACGCTGCACCTGGTCCAACTCCAACCAGAACCCCTACTGCTCCTGTTCTCATAAGGTGAAGCGCGGTCTGGTATGAACAACAACCACCCACGATTACTGGTATATCTACACTTGATATGAACTCGTAAAGATTCAGAGGTTTCGTCTTTTTCGAAACATGCTCAGCACTCACAACCGTTCCCTGGATAACAAGTATGTCAAGGCCTGCCTCAACTGCGTATTTATAGTATTTTTCTACCTTCTGGGGTGTAAGAGAAGCAGCAGCAATAACACCAGCATCCTTAATTTCTTTAACTCGCTTGTAGATAAGTTCAGGCTTGATATCCTCCTTATAAAGTTCCTGAATCCCTCTTGTGGCTTCCTCTTTTTTAAAGCTTGCAATCTTTTCGTAAACTGGCTCTGGATCTTCATATCTTGTCCAGAGTCCTTCGAGATTGAGAACAGCAAGCCCCCCAAGTTTTCCCATTTCTATGGCTAAAAGAGGAGAAACCACAGAATCCATTGCAGATGCTAAGAAGGGGAGATCGAATTTTATATTTTCATTCAGTCGCCAGCTGATATCGACTTCATCAGCGTCTCTTGTGCGCCTAGATGGAACAATGGCAACATCATCCAGTCCATACGTTACTCTTGCAAATCTACCCTTCCCTATTTCAACTTCCATTTTTATAAAACCTCCTTTTTTTGAGAGTTGATTCCTATAGAGTTAATTGTATTGCAAAAAGAGCAGTGCCTAACGAAATAAAAGATAAAAAATAGTATCAATATCGCTCAAATAATGTCAATAATCACCTTTCTAGTGGAAATGCATAGAAAAATCACCTTGTTGCATAAATATCTTTTTCTTCCGCCAAATCTATAGAGAGAAAAGGGAAACTGGGCGAGAAATTCAAATTCTTATCTCTAAACCAGACCTTATACAGGTACAATCCATAAGCCGGTGCTGTTTGAATTTGAAAGATTCTCTTTCCTGTCTCTAAAGATTCAATAAGTTTGCTTAATTCAAGATCTCCTTTAGCCACTGCAAGCATTGCAGCAACCATATTTCTTATCTGTCCGTAAAGAAACCCATTGGCTGTTATGGTTATTCCAACCAGATTGTCGTTTTCTTCTAATCCCATCCTAAAAATTGTTCTTATAGTAGTTCTTGTAGAAGATCCAGCCTTCATAAAAGCAGAGAAATCGTGAGTTCCTTCAAAAACGCTGATGATTCTTGAAAGTGTCTCAATATGGCTTTTATCAAGATCGTATCCCAAGTAAACTGCCCTGTTCTTAAAGAAGAGCGAAACTGAGCGTTTCTTTGCTATTAAGTAAACATATGTCCTGGCAATTGCTTCTTTTAACGGTAGAAATCCGCTTTCTACAACTCGATATTCAATTGCTCTTATATCCTCTGGAAGCCAGGCATTTAACGCTGGCACAATTTTTTGAATCTGGAAATGTTCTGGAACTTCAAAAGCAATTGGATGACAGATAGCGTGGGCTCCTGCATCCGTTCGCGCTGAACCATAAACCTTAACAGGTGAACCGAAAATCTTAATTAAACTTTTTTCAATTTCACCTGA
>JAOADC010000007.1 GCA_026417515.1 Actinomycetota bacterium | reverse complement strand
TATAAAAATATTTAATCAGTTTAATAAAAATATCGTATTATAATCGGCAGAAAAAGCGAGGTGAGTGATTTGAAAAAAGGTTTGGCAGTCTTATTTATTTCATTGGTTGTGATGACGACCTTATTTTTTGGATGTTCAAAGCAATCTGAGGATAAAGGTCGTTCAAAAATAGAAGGAAGTGATAAGAGTTCTAAGAAAGCGGTACGGGTGGCTTCTTATCTTGATTCTGAGGCTGAAGTTTTAGGCAACATAGTCCTCATTCTACTTGAAAAGAATAATATTCCAGTTATCGATAAGACAAAATTTGGAACACCGGATGTTTGCAGAAAAGCACTTCTTGAAGGCGAAATCGATATGCTCATAACCTATACAGGCTCTGGGCAGTTCTGGCACAACGATCAAAGCGATGTATGGAGCGATCCAGAGAAAGGTTATCAAAGAATAAAGAAGTTAGACAAAGAAAAACACAATATAATCTGGCTTACTCCTGCACCTGCTAACAATACCGAGATGCTATGCACAACAAAAGAACTTGCTAAAAAATACAACTTAAAAAGTATGCACGATTTTGCTCGATATGTTAATGAAGGTGGGAAGGTAAAATTGATTTGTGCGCAGTCATTTGCTGATAGCGAATATGGTCTTAAAGGTTTCGAGAAGGTTTATGGGTTTAAGCTAAATGATGACCAGTTAATCAAACTTTCTCATGGAAATACTGCTGAAATGCTTAAAGCATTGGCCAAAGGAACAAATGGAGTGAATTTTTCGCTCTGTTATGGAACAGATGGGCAGATAGATGATTTGGGACTTTATGTTATTGAGGATCCAGAAAGCGTTCCTCCAGTTTATCTACCTTGTCCAGCAATAAGAGGAGATGTACTTAAGATTTATCCTCAGATTGAAGAAATTCTTAAGCCGGTTTTTCAAAGTTTGACAGCTGATGTGCTGAGGAATTTAAATAGACAGGTTGCATTTGAGGGAAAAAGTGGAAAAGATGTTGCACGAGAATACCTTAAAAAGAAAGGATTCATCTAACTTATAGTAAATAAGTCAGGCTAGATTCATTTAAACCTGCTCTCTTTTTTTGAATTATGAATATAAGAATAGATAGAGCTAATACAACCTTAATTGTTGTGTCGCTTTTGAGTCTTTTAACAGGTTCTTTCATTGTTTACAGGAAGAACAGAATACTTGATGGTTTTTCAAAAACCGCTTTTCAGGTAACTGGCCACGAACTATTTATTCTTATGCTGCTCATTTTTTCATTAGTTGCTTTAATCGATCTTATATTGCCTCTTCTGGAAAGGAAACGTGAAGGCCTCCTGAGGATTTTTCAAATCGCATTATTAAGTTCGATTTTAGCTTTGGTGCTAACAATAGTAGGAAATGAGGCATCATCATTTGACAAGAAATTTGGCGAGTATACGAGGGTATCCTTTGGCTACTCTTTCTGGATATTTCTTGCCTGCATCGCATTGCTTAAAAAGAGAATCTACAATTCAATTTCAAATCAAGGAGTAAGGTTTTTTACATTTTGCCTGGTTATTCTAGTTTTAGTCATTCCTTTCCTAAATGGATCCCTTAAAGAAATATCTATAATGAAAGAGTACAGAAATTATATTGATACTTTTAATGCAGAATTCAGGAGGCACCTCTTTCTTTCGCTTGGCTCAGTGCTTGCTGCAATTATCATAGGTGTTCCTTTAGGTGTTTTGACAGCAAGAAGAGATTCCATTAAGAGGAGGGTTTTTGAGTTTCTTAATGTTATTCAGGTTGTTCCCACATTATCTTTAATTGGATTTCTAATGATTCCACTCTCCTGGGTTGGAGAAAGGTTCTCGGTGGCTCAATCGATTGGTATTAGAGGAGTTGGTTGGGCACCTGCCTTCATAGTCTTGTTTTTATATGCAATCTATCCAATCGTTAGAAACACGGTTGCGGCCATAGATTCTTTATCTGAAGGTTATTTGGAAGTGGCAAGAGGCATTGGTCTTTCTTCGAGAACAATATTTCTAAAAATTGAACTGCCTCTTTCTTTATCTGTTATAACTGCTGGCATTAAGGTTGCCTTGGTGCAGACCTCAGCTGGAACAATACTGGCAGCACTTGTTGGCGGGGGAGGGCTCGGAGTCTTCATTTTCCTGGGTTTGGCACAAACAGCACAGGACCTGGTTTTCTTAGGTCTTCTTCCAATTGTCTTTCTTTCATTTTTTTATCAGGGATTGATGAATCTAATTGAAAAAATTATTTTCAGGAGAGGTTTTGATGGCTTTAATCAAACTTGAAAATCTACATAAGAGATATGGTACTCAGTGGGCCGTCAAAGACGTCTCTATTGAAGTAAAAGAAGGAACAACCTGTGTTATTTTGGGTCCTTCTGGTTCAGGCAAATCATCGGTTCTCAAAATGATAAACAGGCTTATCGAGCCTGACAGCGGAAGGGTTTTCTATAAAGGCAAAGACGTGAAAGAATACAACGTAATAAAACTAAGAAGGGAAATGGGGTACGCAGTTCAAAACATTGGATTATTTCCTCACCTAACAGTTGAAGAAAACATATCCTTGCTTTTAAAGGAAATCAAATGGAGTAAACAAAAAATAAAAGAAAGAGCAGAAGAGCTTCTTATTCTCGTTGGTCTTGAACCCAAAATCTATTTAAAGAAGTATCCTTCTCAACTTTCAGGTGGGGAGGCACAGAGAGTTGGTGTTGCAAGAGCATTGAGTGCTGATCCTCCAGTTCTTTTAATGGATGAGCCTTTCGGTGCCCTTGATCCGATAACAAGACGTAAACTTCAAGATGAGTTTGCAAGAATCAAAAGCACCTTAAGAAAAACTACTGTTTTTGTAACCCATGACATTTATGAGGCAGTAATATTGGCTGATGAGATAGCCTTGATGAAGGATGGGGAGTTGATTCAGAAATCAGATCCATTCGAACTCTGGCAGAATCCAAAGAACGAATTTGTTATGAAATTTTTAGGTAATGAATACGGCTTTCACATTCTTTCGAAATATACACTCCAGTCCCTTGGAAAACTTAAAGAATGCGTGGAAAGAAACGGGCTGCCAGTTGTTAATCGCTCCTTTTCACTCAAAGATACCTTATCTTTGATGCTTAAGTACAGAACCAAGAGTGTAGTTGTTGAAGAGCCTGATAAACGCATTTCTTTGCTAACTTTTGATGAAATTCTTTCTTTTGTTGATAAGAAAAGAAATCTGGAAGATAGAATAAATGATGCAAGAATTTAATCTGCCAAAATTTAGAGCGGTTAGAATTTTAAGATTGTTTATCTACCTTTTAATCGTTTACTTTACATCTGTAAATGTCAAAATTTTTGAAAAGATATTAAGAACTGCCTTTCCAGATTTCAAAAATGTGATTTATGCCGGTACACAACCTTCAGAACTTCTCATTGAACACCTAAAAATTACATTTATTTCGACATCTGCTGCCATAGTCCTCGGTTCTTTGCTATCGGTAATAATTTTGGCAAGGTATTTGGAACCATACAGGGAGATCGTCATAGATACAGCGAGTTTCTTGCAAACGCTTCCTTCGGTTGCAATCATAGGCTTGGTGATTCCTGTTTTAGGCTATGGTTCTCTGCCAGTAATTATTGCTCTGGTTGCCTACAGCATTATGCCTGTTACCTTAAACATCGTTTCGGGAATTCAATCTGTTTCTGGCGAAGTGATTGAGGTTGCAAGAGGATTAGGTCTAAGCGAAACCTCGATTTATCTAAGAATTAAACTTCCACTCTCTTTTGGTGTGATTAAAGCTGCTGTTAAAAATGTCCTTGTTATAAATGTTGCTGCAGCTACACTAGGTGCAATCGTAGGTGCAGGCGGCCTTGGAGTTCCAATTATGGCAGGAATTCATGATTTTAATCCAGCATATGTACTTCAGGGAGCCATACCTCAAGCAGCAATAGCGCTCTTTATTGAAGAACTTTTGGGGTGATGGTTGGGGAATGAAAGAATCAACTGA